>JBOGYA010000065.1:0-11869 GCA_050696515.1 Solirubrobacteraceae bacterium | reverse complement strand
CCCTCGATGGGGAAGGCCAGCAGTCCGTGTTGGGGTCCCATGCGCTTGAGCACCGCGAGGAAGAAGCAGTGCCGCTCGCGCTTGAGCCGCTCGAGCGCTGCCTTGACTACGTCGTGGCGCCGCGGGGGGACGACCATCTGGTACTGGACGAACCCACGGGGGCCGTAGAGCCGGTTCCAGTCGCGGACGCCGTCGAGTGGGTGGAAGAAGGCCGCCAGCGGTTGGAGCTCCGCGCGCCGCTCGCGCGGCGCGCGGCGGAAATAGAGCTCGTTGAATGCGCGCACCGTGGAGGGTCGCAGCAGGCCGCCGGGGACTACGGGCGGAACGAACCACCGCGCCCGCGGGTCGAAGCGCAGGGCGCCGCCCCGGTCCGCCGGCAGGTCCTCTGCTCGCGCGTGGTGGCCGCGGGTGAGCACAGAGCGGCCGAGTCGCGCACCGCCCGCCGAGCAGTCGAGCCAAGCGACCGAGTACTGGTAGTCGTCGTCGTGGCGCTCCATCCGGTCCAGCGCATCGTCGAGGTCGCGCGTGCGCTCGGTGTCGACCAGCATCCACGTGGTCGCGACGGGCAGCAGCCGGATCGCCGCCTCCACCACGATCCCCGTGAGTCCCATGCCTCCGGCCGTCGCGAGAAAGGCGTCGGCGTCGTCCCGCGGCGTGATCGTCCGCAGCTCGCCGTCCGGCGTGCACAGCACTAGCGAGGCAACGTGGTCGCAGAACGAGCCGTCGCGGTGGTGGTTCTTGCCGTGGATGTCGGCGGCGATCGCTCCGCCCACGGTGACGTACCGGGTTCCCGGGGTGACGGGCACGAACCAGCCGTGCGGCAGCAGCCGGCGCATGAGTGTGTCGAGGCTCACGCCCGCCTCGGCGGCGACGGTGCCGTGCTCGAGGTCAACCTCACGGATGCCGTCGAGGGTCGTCATGTCGAGGACTGTGCCGCCAGCGTTCTGCGCGGCGTCGCCGTAGCTGCGGCCCAGCCCCCGAGGCAGCACGCCGCGACCGCCGGCCCCACGGACGATCTCACGGACCGCCGACACCGCGAGCGCGGGACGGACGACCGCCTCGCTGGGAGCGGTGTGCCCCCAGCCCCACAGCAGCCGCGGCTCCCCGGCCGGCGGGGCGTGTGCACTCGTGGCCGATGTAAGTGGCACTGGCGAAGACAGTATCCGGGCGTGAACGAGCGCGCGCACGAGTGGTGCCACCTAGCTGGTGACACCTAGTGTCACTAAGTGGTACCATGTGTTCGTGAGCGACCACTTCTCGCTGCGGCTGCAAACTGGAGTAAGGGATCGACTGCTGGAGCAGGCACGGCGGGCCGGTATCGCGCCGAGGACTCTGGCACAGCGCTACCTGGACGAGAGCCTGCGCCGGGAGGATCACCCATTGGTCCGCTTTGTCAATGGGCCGAGCGGCCGGCGCGCCGCGCTGATCGGCAGCGGGCTGGACGTGTGGGAGGTCGTCGCGACGATCCGGGAGAACGAGAACGACCTCGAGCGGACCGCCGAGCTCCTGGGAATCCCCCCGGGTTTGGTCCAGACGGCGATCGCCTACTACGGCCGTTATCCGCAAGAGATCGACGCGGAGATTGCTCTCAACGAGGCCGAGTGGGAGCGGGGATACGCCACGTGGGAGGCAGGACGCGGGGCGCTCAGCCTGTGAGGGTGCTGCTCGACGAGCAGCTCTCCGGGCAGATCGCACGCCTACTGCGCGAGCGCGGCCTCGATGCCCAAGCCGTTGTGGAGCGCTCCGACCTGCTGCAGGCCGCGGATCGCGAGGTCATGGAGGCCGCGCGGCGCGAGGAGCGGGCGGTGGTGACCAACAACATCAAGGACTTCCGCCCGCTGGCCGCCGACCGCATCGCCGACGGTCGCGGCCATGCCGGCCTGATCCTGTTACCCGCGCGCCATAGCCGCGCGCGCGACACCACCGGGACCCTCGCAGACGCCATCGAGGCCGTGATGCGCGCCCACCCCGATGGCATCCCCAGCACCGAGCACTGGATCGCTCCGCTGCCTTGAGCTGCTCGAGCCGAGCAGTGCCGAGCGCACACGTCAGCCGATGCTGCCGCGCGGAGCCACCCAGACGCTGGGGAAGGACAGCGAGGTGTGCTGAGCGATGGCGTCGTAGTCGCGGTCGTAGTGCAGTACGCCGAGGCTCTCAGCCGCGGCCACGGAGGCGATCAGCAGGTAAACCGGCTTGACGCGGTGTGAGACGCCGGGGGCGGCGGCGAGCTCGGCTTGAGCGGTGAGCGCCCGCGCCGCGGCCTCGGCGGTGAGCGACGCGTGCGGCAGCGCGTCGAGTTCGCGGACGATGGCGGCGAACTGGTCCTCCTCGCGTGCGCTGTAGCGCATCTCCAGCAACGTGGGAGGGCAGGTCCACAGCTGACCGGCGGTGAGCGCCGCATCGAAGGTTTCGCGGGGAGGGCCGGTGAGACGCCCGTCGAGCAGCCGCACCCACGCCGAGTTGTCGAGCAGCAGCGCCCGGTTGTAGCCGGTCAACTATGCGTCCAGCCGTGCTCGCGAACCTCGTAGGCCGCAGCTGCGTCGAAACCCTCGCCGGTGTGCAGTCGCTGCACCAGCTGGCGGCGAAGCTCGAGCTTGCGGGCCTCCTCGTCGCGCTCGGCCTGGAGCTCTCGCAGCCGCTCGCGGGCGCCGAGGATCACCAGCTCGCCCAGCCGGATGCGCTCGCCGCAGCGGCGCAGCTCACTCAGCGCCTCATGGACGGGAGGCGTTTCGGTGATCGAGTGGCGGGGGTAGCGCGTCGGCATCGCTGAGGAGTGTAGCACCGGGGTACTGCACCCACTCCGCGGGCGGTGGTAACCCACGTCAACACTCCGGTGTGGCTGACGCAGCGTCGCGGAATCGGCTCGTTCTTCATCGCCGAGGTCGCCCACGACAAGATCGCCCTCTGCGGGCCGGCGTGAGCTCGCGTTCGGACGAGTTCCCGTAAGCGGCGCGACGGCGACTTGCCGGAGCCGAAGCAGTCGCCGAGGAGTACCCCTCAACGGCGCAGCAGATATCCTCGCGCGGGATGGCCAGGACTACTCAAGTGCCACCCAGATGCCAGTGACGTGCCACGCGCGAGTTCGATGTAGGTGTCGATCTACGCCCGCAGCTAGCGCCTCTGGCCTCAAATGTTTACTCGTTAGGAGATTTGTCGCTTGCGGACAATAATCGTCCATTATCACATATTCAAGAACGCTGGCACATCCATCGATCGGCTGTTGAGTATGGCTTTTGGCGGCGGTTGGGCACCTTTGGAGGGTTCCACGCCGACCTCCCTTCTGCGCCCGCATGACCTATCGATGTTCATAAGAGATCGGCCGGAGGTAGTAGCGGTCTCCTCCCACCTGCTACGGCCGCCGGCTCCGCCGGATGTGCGTGTGCTGCCTGTGATCCTCATTCGTCACCCGCTGGATCGGGCGTTCTCAGTTTACTGCCACCTCCGACGCGACTCCGACGGTCTTCATACTGGAGCTGTGGCTCAGCAGGCGAGCTTCTCGCAGTTCGTCCTCTGGTGCTTGAACAACAAGCAGCTTGGTGGCATGGTAATTGCTAACTACCAAGTCATCCATCTTTCGGAGGCCTCCTTCCGCAATGGGCACATATATCAAGCTGTCGCCACAGAGGACGATCTTTTGCATGCAATCCATTATCTTTCCGATGCTACTTGTTTTGGGACCGTCGATCATTTCGACGCCGCGATGGAGAAGCTACGCCAAGCGGTGGCGGCGTTCGATCTGATCATTCCCGCCGCGACCGTTGCCGAGAACGCTACGCCTGGCAGACCGGAGGGCCTTGACGAGCGGCTATACATCGCCAAGCAACTATTAGGGCCCGCGCTGTATCATCGCTACCTGAATGAGAACGAGCTCGACTATCGCCTCTATGAGTGGGCGCGATCAACCACGATACGACCTAAGCGGGGATGTTGCGCAGCCGGATCGCAAGCTCTGTCCTCTACTACGTTACGCCCATGAGGTTTCCTCGCGATTGGGCGTGTGCCGCGACGGTGATCGTGGCCTGCCTCATGGCGGGATGCGGTTCCTCAGCTGCACATCTCGCCGGGAACCACGCGCCGCCATGCTCGTTGGGCACAGCAATGGGCGAAGGGAGTCAGCTGCTCGCCCCCCGCCCTGGGACCTTCTACTCAGTTGATGTGCTCAACCCCGATGTGGTCGTCTTCCATGGGCGCTATTTCATGTACTTCTCAGGGAACGATCGTCACACCGCAAAGGGGGAATGGCGCGAAGGCCTCGCGATCGCTACGTCACCAACCGGCCCGTTTCGCGTCCAGAAAAACCTAGAGGGCAACTATCTCAACGGTGGCATCACAGTATGGCAAGGGCGCCTATGGCACGTTGTCGAGGTCAACCCCATCGAAGGAGCTGACATTCGAAGCGAACTTGCCAGCTCCAGCGACGGGATTCATTGGCGCCACGAATCCTTCCTTCCGGGCTTCACATATGACGGCGTTACCTACCACGGCGCCGACTTCTTCTTGGAGCCCGAGGGTTCGCGTCTGGGCGTTTACATGCTTGCCGTTCCGTCTGGCGGCGGCATCAGACGATCCTTGGGATTTGCGTCCTACGTCGCCGGACACTGGTCCGGCTTTCATATTATTCTTCCCATCAGCGCGGTCGCGAGCATACCTTGGGCCAGCGACGATCTCGGAGAGCCGGCTACGTTTTCTTCTGCGGGCAGCCACTATCTTCTGTTCGTGGGGCTCGCCGAGCCCAGTCTCACACGCAGCATCGGCCTCGCGCGGGAGACGACGACCGGCTGGAGCGTCTGCAATGACCAGCCTGCACTACCCAACGGAGTACGGTGGGGTCCAGCGAGCTCGATCGACCCGTCCCCGCTGATCGTCGGTGATCGTCTCTACCTCTATTACGGCGCTACCCGCACAAGTGGATTCGGCGCCAACTTGGGGGGGTCTGTAGTTGTGCGTACCTTTGCCGAGCCGTAGCCGGATGCTACGAAGCCATCTCCCACAGGATGCCCCCGCTGTGGGACAAACAAGCTGCCCATCAAGACCTTCCGGTAACCGGGCCGCCGCGACCCGGCTACGCCGGGCTTAGCTCGACCTGCGCCACCAACGGCTCGATACGGACCCACAACCGCAGTGCAGATACGGGAACGCTGTGAGGCACGGCGGCTGTGCACACCGACGGGCGGCCACGCAGCAGAGCCTTCCAAGTGTGCATCGGCTAGTGTGGCGGGCGATGCTGCTCCAGGAGCGCGAGCAACAGACCCACGGTTCCAGCCCGGACGCCGTGCGTGGCCGCCTAAACGGACTCACGGCCAAACGCCGCTCGCACCTGCTGATCAACCTCGTGACGATCGCCGTCACGGTCGTGTTCTCGTACATCGCGCTCAGTGACATCAACCTGAGCGGGGTCTGGCGCGCCCTGCGCAGCTGCGACTACTGGTGGCTGATCCCGGCTCTCGCCGCCTTCGGGCTGGGCGATGTGGCGCGCGCCCTGCGCTGGCGCTCGCTGTTCGCCCCCGGCAGACGCCCGCCGCCGGGCCCGGTCCTCAACGCGACGATGATCGGCTACTTCTACAACAACATCATGCCCGCTCGGGCAGGCGAAGCGGCGCGAGTGGTCGTGCTCACGCGGCGCAGCTCCGCACCGCCGGTCGAGACCGTGGGGACGATCGTGGTGGAGCGCCTCTACGACGTGGTCGCGATCCTCGTGATCTTCTTCGTAGCGCAGCCCTGGCTGCCACACGTCAGCTGGTTCAGGGCGGCGGCCGTCGCGGCGATCGTGCTCGCGCTCGTCATCGCCGCCGTCGCGACCGTCCTGATCATTTATGGAGAGCGGCCGCTGCGATTTCTGCTGCGTCCCCTGGGCCGGGTGTCGATGTTCTCGGGGAAGCGCCTGGAGAAGACCGTGTTCGAGCTCGCCCATGGCCTCAGCGGGCTTCGCAACCGCGAGGTTGCGGTCGAGGCGTTCCTATGGACCATCGCCGCATGGATGCTCACGGCCCTGTGCGCCTACCTGGTCTCTGTCGCCTTCCACCTGCATCTTCCGTTCGCCTGCGGCGTACTCGTCGCCGTGGCCGTCGGACTGAGCATGATCCTGCCTTCCCCGCCCGCGGCGATCGGCGTCTTCGAGGGCGCCGCGATACTCGCGTTGAAATCCTACGGCCTGCCGAAGTCATCGATCCTCCCCTATGCATTGGTGCTGCACGCGGTCAACTTCGTGCCGTTCGTAATCGTCGGCGCGATGCTGTTGCGCTACAACTCGCGCCACCCGCGTCGCGTCGCGTCGATCGAGGCGTGATCCAGCTTCGACCGAGGCGCGATCCCCAGCTTTCTGGCACGAGGGGTGGTACGAGGTCAGGAGTCCGCTGCCCGACGCCGCCGCCGAGAGAGGACGAGCAGCGAGCCCCCGATGGCGAGCACTGACAGCACGCCGCCTACGAGTAACCCGGGAGCGTGGTAGGCGAGTTGCACCTGTATGGTCCCGCGTGGGACGGACACGGCCGCCAGATAGCCGATGCGCTTCACCGGAAGCGAGCCCACCGAGGACTTCGCTTGCCACCCCGGATACCACGGCTCGCCGGTGATCAGCAGCAGCGGCGCAGGAGCGGGTGACTCGATCCGCAGCCGACGGGTGGCCGAACCCGTCAGCGTCGTGCGCACCGCTGGACCCGTCCGACAGGCCAAGAGGTCCAGGGCGCCATGCTGCCGCAGGCAACCCTGGTTGATCACATATGCTCGCGACTCCTGCGCGTCGACGCGATATACGTGATAGCCGGCATCCTGAAAGACTGGGGTATAGCCCGGTGTTCCCGCTAGTCGATCGTGGGCTGCCTGGGCGACCACATATTCCACGTCCATCTCTTCGAGGTAGGGACGGATTTTCGGAACTAAGGGGAAAATTCGGTTGTTGACTTCTACCTGAACGCCCGTAGCCATCACGCGGGCGAATTGGTACTTACTGAACTGCGGCTGAAAGCCGTTTGCGTCGGCTACATGCCAAACCGCCGAGAAGCCCTCCCACATCGCCGGCAGGATGTCATCGTCTCCGTCGATGCGCGCGCTATGGTTCAACCGTGCCCGCAGGACGCTCAGCACCGTCGATCCGTCCCCAGTCGCGTTTGGTCCAGCACTCGTTGACGGCCCTGGAGCATTCACGAAGTATCTGCCAGTGGCCGCCGACGCGAGGTCTGCGCCGGCGACGAGCGCCGTGAGCGCCAGTGCGAGGGTGACGGCTTTAGCACTATGGAGTCTTGTGCGAAAGAAGCTCGCTGCACAAACCAACGCCGCGACCAGTACGAGCGCCAGCAGCGTCCGGCGCGGAGCATTGGCGAAGAGATGCAGGGTGTGGCCGTGGCTGCCGGTAAACGTAGCGATGGCGACGACCAGCACTGACAGCGCTGCGGTGATCAGCTGCCACACCGAGGGCGCACGACTCAGCCCCCGTGCAAGCAGGAGCGCCAGGGGAATCGTCGCTACATATACGACATCCTCGGGGCGCCACAAGGGTCCTACGATCGGTAGGGATTGAAGTGGTTTCGCTATGTCTGCCCCCGGTGTGCCGAAAGAGGCCAAAAGCAGCACCAGGACGAGGATTGCATCACCGATGGCCTTACGGCTACTGGTGAGCGCCAACGGAAGTAGAACAAGCACGCTCGCCCCTATGTAGAAGTATGAGTTTGTAAGATTGACCCCGGTGAATTCCGCTAGCGACCCTTGCCATTGACCAAACGCGTTTGGAAAGACGATCGTGACGAGGCCGGCAGTCGAGAGGGATGGATGAGGTTCGAGCGGCGGAAATGCTTTGAGCACAGCCACGATCGGTATGAGCATCGCACCGGCCATCGCAATGCCGAGCGCCATCCCTGAAACGGTGCCCTTCAGCGTTCGCAGACGGCGAGGCCCCTGCGCTAGGCTCACGCCAACCAGCAAGGCGACGCAAGCGGGCATGAGGGGCAGGAACCCGGCGGTGATCATCAGGGCGAAGAGGGCACCAAGAGTCACGATCCGGGGTGCGGTGATCCCACCCTCGCGCATGCGGTCGATCACCAGGATGACAAGTGGTAGCCATGCAAACGCCTCAACCATCAAGAGGTGCTGGGATTGCGCGATCGTCTCGCCGTTGAAGACCACAAAGATGCCCGCAAACGCGGCTCCTGCCGGTCCGAGTCGTCGGCCACGCGCCACCGCCGAGGTGGCGAGACCGGCTACTGCAACCTGAAGAATCTCGAGGACATCGAGCGTGTGCTCGGTGAGCGGCGCTCCGACTGCGGCAAGGATTCCGTCCAGGATGAGATGCGGCGGGTATAGCCAGGCGGACTGCGCGTTGGCCAGCAACGGGATGCCGCCGTAAGAAAACTCATCCCACATAGGAAGTTTCCCCGAGGCAAACTGTTCCTGCACCAAGTGCAGAAGTGGGTAGTGATAGAATTCGATGTCGTACGGCAGGTGCGCGGTGCCGGCCAAGGTCGAGTGAAACGCAAAGCCAACGGCCACGATGATCGCTGCCTCGGGCCACAACCAAAGTCCACGGCGCAGAGTTGCTACCAAGCTACAGCACCACCCCGTCTGCCTCGATCTGCCGGCCAGCAAAGATCGAGGGTACGGGAGAGCCGAGATCCTCGAAACCTGACAGCCCGAGCGTGCGGGCCGGGCTCTGACGCGCTCATCGCGAGCAATATAGTCGCCAGCGCCGACGGCCGCCGAGCGGCACTCTCGTCGACTCTTGCGGACGGCGGGTTGTTAGGGTATCGGCAATGAGACCCCTGCTCGGGATGGCGGCCTACGCGAGCGCTGCCTGCGCCTTGAGCCTCGGCCCAGGCTGCGTTGTTTCGCGCGCACAGCCCACCGCCGAAGCCCCGGATCGGCCCCAGTTGTCGGTTGCACCGATCCCGACGGCCGCCGATCCGTCGCCGGGCACACCGCAGGTGACGTGGTCGACCGGCAACGGATCCCAGGGCGATGTGACGATGGCTTCTGATCGGATGAAAGAGACGGCCGTCGCGTTCGGATCGGAAGGATTGAAACCCGTCCCTGCGATGTCCGTCGGCCAACTCTACGTCTTCAGGCTTTACTCGATCGACTCCAATCAGCGGCGGCTGCTCGCGCGTCTCACCGTCGGTCGGGGGGAACCGCTCGATGTGGTGGCGCTCGCGCCGGCGCCAAAAGCGACCGCGCCGGCGATCAACCGCGTGCTCCAACTGCTGCCCTTCGCTTGGATGATCATCTTTGCGGTTCTGGGCGGCCTCTATCTTCGCGAGCGGTGGCATTATGGCTAGACGCTTTGGTGTCATCGTGGCGGTGTTGGCCTGCACCGCGGTGCTCGTAAACGTTGAGCGCGCACCGGAGCGTCCGCTCTCCGCTCAGCCCTTCCCCGACGCGTCCGAGTACGCCACCTCCGCCCACTCGCTCGCTCAAGGCAAGGGATTTTTCATCCTCCGCGGAGGCCACCGCCAGCCACCGCAATATCCCGCTGGGTATCCAATGGCGCTCGCACCATTCGCTTCCCTCGGCGACTATCCGAGAGACGTTCAGCGCGGCGCCAAGCTTTGGGCGATGTTTTATGTGCTCGCGATACTCGTCGCAGCCTGGGTGCTCGGGGGGCCGCTGGCCGCCGTGCTCAGCGCTGCGTTTGTGGGCTTCTCGCCGTTCGCGCGCGACTCTGCGGGACTGGTGCTCTCCGACGTCTTCGTCGCTGCCTTGATGGTCGCGGTGCTGCCGCTGCTGAAGCCCGTGACGCGCTCAGGCACCCGCCTCGCCGGTGCGCTTACAGGACTCGCGGCCATCTCGCGCATAACCGCGGGCGTGAGCCTGATCGGGTTGCTCGCCGCCCTGCCGAGACGGTTCTACAAACCGGCGCTCGTATTCGCCGCACCGCCGCTCATCGGGCTCGCGCTGCTGCAGTGGGCTCTCTTCGGAAGTCCGACGGAGACCGGGTACAACTACTGGGGCGTCGCCAGTCACGTGTTCTCCCTGAGCTATATAGCCGGCGACTCTGTCGTGCGGGGTGGTCCCTGGATCTTTCCCGACCGACTGAACGGGGAGCTACTGAATTGGACCTGCCCGTGCCAGCTCGGTGGCCCGCAGGCTTCGCTGCCGAACCTGACCTTCTACCCTCTGCAGCTGGCAAGTATCTTCTGGGTTTTCTCCCCACCGTTCGTGCCGCTGTTTGGGCTCGTCTACGCCTGGAAACGGCGACGGGAGCCTGTGGGCCGATATGCACTGATCGTCACAATTCTGTCGCTGGTCATCTTCGAGCTGTACAAGTTTCAGGAAACTCGATTCATCGCCGGTCCGACGACCGTCCTGACGGTGCTGGCGAGCGTGTGGCTGGCGGAGTTGACAACGAGACTTGGGAAACGGCGATCACGCGCCTGTCCCACGCCTCCGCACTAGCTGTCGGAGCGCGGCATCCACGCCCCGTAGCTACTATTGCTTGCTTCATGGAGATCACCTTCCTCATACCCGCATACAACGAGGCCCGAACGATCGCCGAGGTGCTCGATCGCATCGCGGCGCTTGACCTCGACTACGAGGCCATCGTCGTCGACGATGGCTCCACGGACGCGACGGCCGACATCGTCGCGGCGCGTCTCGGACCACCCGGACGGGTGCAACTGCTGCGCAAGCCCAACGGCGGCAAGGGCTCTGCTCTGCGCCACGGCATTCCCCACTGCCGTGGGGATATCGTCGTGATCCAGGACGCGGACATGGAGTACGATCCGCACGACGTGCCAACTCTGATCGAGCCGATTCAGCGTCAGGCGGCCGACGTGGTCTATGGCTCACGCCTGTCTGGAGGGCGGCCGCAACGCGCGTACATGTTCTGGCATTTGGTAGGCAATCGGTTCCTGTCTTTGCTGACCGGGCTCCTGTTCAACACCACCCTCACTGACATGGAGACAGGCTACAAGGCCTTCCGAGCCGATGCCTTAAAGCAACTTCACCTCACCGAGAATCACTTCGGCATCGAGCCGGAGATCACCGGCGAGATCTGTCGCCGCCGACTGCGGGTCTATGAGACGCCGATCGCCTATTACGGTCGAACTTACGATGAGGGAAAGGGCATTACCTGGAGAGACGGATTTCGTGCGGTGTTCGTGCTGCTTCGAACGCGAATTCGGCCTCTACGTTAAGAGCCCATCAGGATTGAGATTGAGCTCGACCAGTTGCGGATGCTCGCCATAATACTCGAAGAACGCTTGTACGGCCTCCAGAGACTCATACGTAGCCCCGCGGATCTTGAACGGCGTGCTCCCGGCTACTAGCTCCGCGCCGAACCCGAGGTCCAGCGCGCGTACATGGTTGGCGTGGAGCGGATAGAACGTCGATCCGAGCACCTCGTCCGGGATCCGCCGATGATCGACACGGCCGGGAACGCCGATGAGCTCTGTGATCTGCTGAGCTATGTAGCCGAGCAGCCGGTTCGCCGGATGGTTCATGGTGAAGAACAGCAGCTCGTCCTGAAACCGAGAGGCGATAAACGAGGCCACCTGGACATCGCAGTCCCGGCCACGGACATCCAGCTCGGCCGTCGCCCTCGCCGCCCATGCCTGCGCGTTGGAGGGGAGTTCGGGGTCTTCCAGCAACGACACTACGCCGGCCGCGTCGACGCCAGAGCCGTATGCCTGCAGGATCGACCGGTCGTGGTAGTCGAACGGACCATCGATGACCGGCTGCCCCTCCGCATCCCGGAGATAGACGAGATCGGGGAAGTACCCGGCCCAGTACACGCTCGGCCAGCGCACTACTGTGGCTCTCTCAGCGATCCTCGCCAGCGTCTCGGTGCCGAGGCCCACGCCGTCGCGGTAGCCGTCATCGACTCGCTGAGGAATAACCACGGCAGCGTCGGCGACCGCCCGGTGGAGCTCGGGCACCATCGCTG
>JBOGYA010000064.1:0-11939 GCA_050696515.1 Solirubrobacteraceae bacterium | reverse complement strand
GTGCATGCACCGACTGGAACAACCCACTTACACTCCCGCTCAATGAGCGAGCGCATCGGCGAGCTTGAAGAGAGGACCCGTTTCGAGCCCGCGGAGGTGGAGCCGCGGATCGCCGCACGGTGGCTGGAGAGCGGGCTGTTCCACCCCGAGCCGCAGGGGGACGCGCGGGAGAGCTACTCGATCGCGATTCCGCCGCCGAACGTGACGGGCTCGCTGCACATGGGCCACGCGCTGAACGGCTCGATCCAGGACGTGCTGATCCGCTACCACCGGATGCTCGGCCGGCGCACGAAGTGGATTCTGGGCACAGACCACGCGGGCATCGCCACGCAGGCGCAGGTCGAGAAGGCGCTGCGCGCGGAGGGGACGAGTCGCCACGAGCTCGGCCGCGAGGAGTTCGTGCGGCGGGTGTGGGAGTGGCGCGAGCACTACGGGCACACGATCGTGGAGCAGCTCAAGCGACTGGGGGCCTCCTGCGACTACTCCGAAGAGCGCTTCACGCTCGACGAGGGGTACCACCGCGCGGTGGTAGCGGTGTTCGTGGAGCTCTACGAGCAGGGCCTCATCTACCGCGACCGCTACATCGTCAACTGGGACCCGGGCAGCCACTCGGCGATCTCCGACCTGGAGGTGGAGGAGCGGCGCGAGCGCGACACGCTGTACTCGATCCGCTATGACGTGGAGGGCGGGGGCGCGGTGACGATCGCGACGGTGCGCCCGGAGACGATGCTGGGGGACACCGCGGTGGCGGTGCACCCGCAGGACGAGCGCTACCGGGAGCTGGTGGGGCGCAGCGCGATCCTGCCGCTCGTGGGCAGACACCTGCCGATCGTCGCGGACGAGTACGTGAAGATGGACTTCGGCACCGGCCAGCTGAAGGTCACCCCGGCGCACGACCCCGCCGACTTCGAGATCGGCCAACGCCACGAACTGGACCAGGTCTCAGTGATCGGCGAGGACGGGCGCATGACCTCGGAGGCGGGGGAGCGCTTCGCGGGGCTCACGGTGATGGAAGCGCGCGCGGCGGTGGTGGAGGCGCTGCGGGCCGAAGGCCGCATCGTGGGCGAGGAGCCCTACGAGCACGAGGTTCCCTACTCGCACCGCTCCGGCGAGCGCATCGAGCCGCTGATCTCGCTGCAGTGGTTCATGCGCATGGACGAGCTCGCCGAGCCGGCCGTCGCGGCGGTGGCAGACGGGCGGGTGCGGATCGTGCCCGAGAGCCACCGGCGGGTGTACCTCGACTGGATGGCGGCCATCCGCCCGTGGTGCATCTCGCGGCAGCTGTGGTGGGGGCACCGGCTGCCGGTGTACTACTGCGAGACCTGCGGCCACCTCCACGTCGCGGCGAGCGCCCCGGAGCGCTGCGAGGCCTGCGGCGGGGAGCCGCGCCAGGAGGAGGACGTGCTGGACACGTGGTTCTCCTCCGCGCTGTGGCCGTTCGCCACGCTGGGGTGGCCCGAGGACACCCCGCAGCTGCGCGCCTTCTACCCCACCGCCGTGCTCTCCACCGCGCGCGACATCCTGTTCCTGTGGGTGGCTCGCATGATCATGATGGGCCTGCGCTTCACCGGGGCCGCGCCGTTCGCGGAGGTGTACATCCACTCCGTGATCCAGGCCCCCGACGGGCGGCGCATGTCGAAGTCGCTGGGCACCGGCATCGACCCGCTGGAGGAGATCGAGCGCCACGGCGCGGACGCGGTGCGCTTCGGCCTGCTGGCGATGTCCTCCTCGCAGGACGTGCGCTACTCAGCGGAGAAGGTGCGCCAGGGGCAGGCGCTCGCCAACAAGCTGTTCAACGCGGCGCGCTTCGTGCTGCTGCGGATCGCGTCGTTGCCCGGAGGCGACCTCGCCGAGCTGATCGCCCGTGGACCTGCGCTGGAGCCGCAGGCCGTCGAGGACCGCTGGATCGTCTCGCGGCTGCAGGAGATCGTCGCCGACACCGCCGCACGGATCGAGGACTACGACTTCTCCCACGCCGCGCTCGGGCTCTACGACTTCGTCTACGCCGAGCTGTGCGACTGGTATCTGGAGATCGTCAAGCCGCGGCTGAGCGCCGCCGCGGAATACCCTGATGTCGACCTGGCCGCGACGCTCGTGTACGTCCTACGCACGACCGTGGCGCTGGCGCATCCGGTGATCCCGTTCGTTACCGAGGAGCTGTGGTCCTATCTCGAGACCTCGGGCGCTCTGCTCGCCGGCGCCCCCTATCCGACGGCCGACAAGTCGCTGATCGACCGCGACGTCGAGATCGAGTTGGAGCGCACGATCGAGGCGGTGACGCTCGTGCGCGGCTGGCGCGACAGCGTGAACGCTCCTCCGGGGATGCTCGTGCGCGCGCGCGTCGACGCCGACGGTTACGACGCCACCGCCGCGATTCTCGCGCACCTCGCGCGTCTGCACCTCGCCGGGGCCGGTGCAGCCGACAAGCCGGTGGCGTCGATTGCCGTGCCGTGCGGCACCGTCGAGGTGCTATCCGGCGAGGGGCTCGATCTTGGCGCAAGTGAGCGGCGGCGGGAGGCGGCCCGCGCGAAGCTCGACGGCGAGATCGCCCGCGTCGAGCGCAAGCTCGCCAACGACGGCTTCGTGCGGAAGGCGCCCACCGAGGTGGTCGAGGGCGAACGCACCAAGCTGGGTCGTCTGCGTGCCGAGCTGGAGGCGCTGTGAACGAGCCCTGGAGCGGCGAGCGCGCGGAGCGCCACCTGCGCTCGCTGGAGCTGTTCGGGATGCGCTTCGGCCTGGACCGGATCCGGCGGCTGATGACCGCGCTCGGCTCCCCGCAGCGGCGCTTTCACACGGTGCACGTGGTGGGCACCAACGGGAAGACCTCGACGACGCGGATGTGCGCGGCGATCCTCGAGCGCCACGGTCTACGCACCGGCGCGTACCTCTCGCCGCACCTCGTCTCCTACACCGAACGGGTGCAGGTCGGCGAGCGCGACCTCCCGAGCTCGGCCTTCGCGGCGGCGGTCGCCCGCGCGGCGTGGGCGGCGGAGCGCGTGAACCACACGCTCGCCGAGGACGACCACGTGACCCAGTTCGAGCTGCTCACCGCCGCGGCGCTGTGGGCGCTGGCGGAGCGGGGCGTGGAGGTAGCCGTGATCGAGGCGGGCCTCGGAGGCCGCTACGACGCGACCGCCGTGGTCGAGTCGCAGGTGACGGCGCTCACGAACGTGGGCCTCGAGCACACCCGCTGGCTGGGCCCGACGGTGCGGGACATCGCCGCGGAGAAGCTCGCGGTGCTCCGCCCGGGCGCGACGCTCGCGCTCGGCGCGGACCTCGACCCCGAGGCGCTCACGGTCGCCCGCGCGGTGGCGGCGGAGCAGCAGGCGCGCATCGTGCGGGTGGCCCCCGAGGCGGTCGCCGGCTCGGATGCGGCGCCAGCTCCCACGCTCCCCGCTTTCCAACGGCGCAACTTCGCCCTCGCGCGGGTTGCCGCCGAGGCCTATCTCCTGAGCGCTGGTAGGGCGCTGGACGAGGATGCGGTGCAGGCGGCGGCGCGCGAGACGGCGGTGCAGGGACGCATGCAAGTGGTGGCCGAGGACCCCCTGACGGTGCTTGATGGAGCGCACAACCCCGACGCGGCTAGAGCGCTGGTGGAGTCGCTGCCGGCAATGCGTGGACCACTTGCGCTCGTCATGGGAGTCCTCGACGACAAGGACGCGGCGGGGATGCTCGCGGCGCTGCTGCCGCTGTGCACGCGGGCGTGGTTCACGGCTCCCCCGAGCTCCCGCGCGCTCTCGCCCGCGGCGCTGCAGTCGCTGGCCCGCCAGCTGGGCTTCGAGGAGACGGTGTGCGAGCCCAACCCGCGGCGGGCGCTGGAGCTGGCGCAGGGGTGGGCGCGGGCGGAGGGGCAGAGACGAGGAGCGGGCTCCTCATCCCCGTCCACGGCGGCTCGCGCCCCCGGGGTGCTGGCGACGGGCTCGATCTACCTGGTGGGTGACCTGCTCGCGAGCTTTGCCGAGCGAGATGCGGCGACAGAAGGCGCCGGGGGAGGACGGGCGTGAACGACGACGGCCCATCGGTGGTCGCGATGGTCGGCGCGGTAGCGCTGATCGTGGCGCTGGTTATCCTGGTGTTCTTCGCGGTGGGCTACGGGGTCGGCCGGCTGTTCCTCGGATGAGGGCCCACGCCAGAACATCTGACGGTCCGAGGCGGCCGTTCCGCGGCGATCTGCGCCACCCACGATGCTCGCCGTGCCACCAGCACGGCTGCGCTCGCGTGCGTCGCATCTCATCCACGGCCCGACCACCTCGATCCCGCCATCTGTTCTGGCGTGAACCCGGACGTTTGCCTTGCAAATTGTGGGTCTCTTCGGCGAGAGCGTCTAAACTCGGCTCCCCCATGAGCCGCCGGGAGCCCCGTGAGGCATGATGCCGCCGCTTGCGTACTTCGGAATCGAAAGCCACACCTTCAGCCTGGTGGTGGACCTGCTGATCGTGTTCGCGGCGGTGGTGTACGTGTCGCTGATCTACTGGACCTACGCGGACGCGCGGCGGCGGATCCTCGACCCGATGCTGATTGGCTGTGCGACGGCGGCCTCGTTGTTCCCGTTCGTCGGCACGCTCGTATACGTCATCCTGCGCCCGCCGGAGTACCTGGAGGACGTGCAGGAGCGCGAACTGGAGATGCAGGCCGCGGAAGCGCGCCTGCGCCAGCTCGACCACGGGCTGTGCCCGCACTGCGACTACCCGATCGAGCGGGACTTCATCCGCTGCCCGTCCTGCCTGCGCAAGCTCAAGGAGCGCTGCGCGAGCTGTGCCAAGCCGCTGGACAAGGCGTGGACGATCTGCCCGTACTGCGAGACCGACGTGCCCCCGGAGGCGCCCCCGCGCCGCCGTGCCGGCCGATCTCCGGCCGGCCGGCGTACCCCCGCGGACATGACGACGACCGCGGAGAGCGAGGAGCTGACAGTGGCCACATACGAGGACGGCCGCGCCGCGGGGGCGACCCCCGAGCCGGCGTCCCGCCGACCTGAGCTCGCTCCACGGACGGGTCGCGCCGGCCGGCCGCGCCCAAGCACCGGACGCACCGAAGACCTCATCTAGCTCCCGACCGCAAAGGAACCCATGGACCGTACGTTGATCCTCGTAAAGCCTGACGCCTTCGACCGCTCGCTGACGGGCGAGATCATCGCGCGCTTCGAGCGCAAGGGGCTGCGCATCGTGGCGCTGCGCCACATGACGATGCAGCGGGAGCTTGCGGAGCGCCACTACGCCGAGCACTCCGAGCGGCCGTTCTTCGGGGAGCTCGTGGACTTCATCACCTCGGGGCCGCTGGTGGCGATGGTGCTGGAGGGCACCGAGGCGGTGAAGGCGGCGCGGCAGGCGATCGGGGCGACGAACCCGCTGGAGGCGGCGCCGGGCTCGATCCGCGGGGACTTCGCGGTTGAGACGGGCAAGAACATGGTGCACGGTTCAGACTCGCCGGAGTCGGCGGCGCGTGAGGCGGCGCTGTTCTTCCCGGAGCTGCACTGAGCGAGCCGCGGCTGATCCTGGCCTCGGCCTCGCCGCAGCGGCGGGCGACCCTGGAGCGGCTGGGTGTGCCCTTCGCGGTCCAGCCCTCGGGCGTACCCGAGCTGGAGGAGGGCGACCCGGCGGTGGTGGCGGTCGAGAACGCGCTGCGCAAGGCGCGCGCAGTGCACGCGGAGGGGGAAGGCACGCCGGTGCTGGGGGTGGACACGGTGGTGGCGCTCGACGGGGCGCTCTATGGCAAGCCGGCCGATGAGCTTCAGGCGCGGGCGACGCTGAAAGTGCTTGGCGGCGCTACGCATACGGTGTTCAGCGGTGTGGCGCTGCTGTCCTCGAAGGCCCACCCACCCGAGCGCACGGCGCTGGCCGCGACCGAGGTCGCCTTCCGCGTGCTCGGGGATGGGTTGATCGACTGGTACGTGTCCACCGGCGAGTGGCGGGGGCGCGCGGGCGGGTATGCGATTCAGGGCGCGGGGGCGGCGCTGGTGCGCGAAGTGCGGGGCGACTACGAGAACGTCGTGGGGCTGCCGCTGGCGGCGCTGCTGGATCTCTGCCCGTGGTTGCTGGAGAGTGATGGGTAGGCCAGAGCCGACACAAAGAGCCCCAGCCGCGTCATCCCGGGGGAGAGAGGCGCACTGGGGCGTTCGCTGTCAGAGTAGCTGAGTCGGTCGTAGCCCGAGGGTGGACTAACCGTGTAAATCTAAAGCTGTGGTTTACGATTGCATGGATGACCTGTGCGAGCAGGCGCGGGTCCGCGGCCTGGGTCGGTAGGGCCGTTTTCCCTGCAAATAAGCTGGCAAGGGTGTCGCCCGCTGAGGGGTGTCCGCTAGACTGCCCGCGGGCTCGCGCCGCTCTTGGCCGGCGTCGGGGCTCCCTCATCCCAAATGGGCTTCTTCAGCTATCTGACCGGATTCGGCGGCCGCGACATGGCGGTCGATTTGGGCACGGCGAACACGCTGGTGTATGTGAGAGGGCGGGGGATCGTGCTCTCGGAGCCGAGCGTGGTGGCGATCGACTCGCGCACGGGGGAAGTGCACGCGGTGGGGATCGAGGCGAAGCGGATGCTGGGCCGCACGCCGGGCACGATCCAGGCGATCCGGCCGCTGAAGGACGGGGTGATCGCAGACTTCGACGTGACCGAGGAGATGCTCCGCCACTTCATCCAGAAGGTGCACCAGAGCCGCTTCGCGCACCCCCGCGTGGTGGTGTGCGTGCCCTCGGGGGTGACCGGCGTGGAGAAGCGCGCGGTCGAGGAGGCGTGCCTGTCGGCGGGGGCACGGACGGCGTACCTGATCGAGGAGCCGATGGCGGCGGCGATCGGCGCGGGCCTGCCAGTCGGAGAGCCGACTGGCTCGATGGTGGTGGACATCGGCGGGGGGACCTCGGAGGTGGCGGTGATCTCGCTAGGGGGGATCGTGGTATCGCAATCGATCCGTGTCGGGGGGGACGAGATGGACGAGGCGATCATCAACTACGCCAAGAAGGAGTACAAGCTGCTGATCGGCCAGCAGACCGCGGAGGAGCTGAAGCTCGAGATCGGCTCGGCGTGCGCGATGGCGGAGGAGCTGCAGGCGGAGATCCGCGGCCGCGACATGGTGTCGGGGCTGCCGAAGACGGTGGTGTTGACCAGCGAGGAGATCCGCCAGGCGCTCGAGGAACCGGTGGTGCAGATCGTGGATGCGGTCAAGGAGACGCTCGACCGCACCCCCCCGGAGCTGGCCTCGGACATCATGGACCGCGGGATCATGCTCGCGGGCGGGGGCGCGCTGTTGCAGGGCCTCGACGAGCGCCTGCGCGAGGAGACGCAGATGCCGGCGCACCTGGCGGAGTCGCCGCTGACGTGCGTGGCGGTCGGCTCGGGGCGCTCCCTGGAGGAGTTCGAGGCCATTCATCGCTCCAACCGCTCGAGCCGCAACGCGCGCAACCGGCGGCGGCGGTAACCGGCGGTGTGGTGCGAACGCTGGATGGAACCGGGGGGCGTCAGCGGGGGCTGGCGGTGAGCGCAGCGAGGCGGCGGGACGTGGGTCGGGCGGTGTGCGTACCCTTTGACGAAGCTCTGGAAGGTTTCCGCTCGTGTACGACAAGACTGTCCGGCGGCGGCGAGCAGTGCTCGTCGTCCTCGTGGCGCTTTCCCTGATACTACTGACCGCCTACTTCGGCGAGTCCCCGAACGGTCGCCTGCACGGCGTGCAGCGCGGCTTCCTGACGGTCGTCTCGCCGATCCAGGAGGGCGCCAACGCGGCGCTCAAGCCGGTGCGCAACCTGTTCGGGTGGTTCGGGAGCGCGGTGCACGCCAAAGACCAGCTCGCCGAGGTTCGCAAGCAGAACAACCGGCTGCGCGCGGAGCTGATCGAACGCGAAGACGACAACCGCGGCTACCACAAGCTGCTGCAGCTCTACAAGCTCGACGGCGGCCTGCACATCTCCGACTACCGTCCGGTGGCGGCGACGGTGCAAGGGCAGTCCCCGAACATCTGGTACACGACGGTCAACATCGACAAGGGCACCTCCGCCGGGGTGCAGGTCAACGACCCGGTGATCGACGGCGAAGGCCTGGTGGGCAAGGTCACGTTTGCGGCCTCGGACGGCGCTCAGGTGAGTCTCATCACCGACAGCTCGGTGGCGGTGTCGGCGATGATCTCGAGCACCGGTGCGCCCGGGCTCGTGCTGCCGAAGGTGGGGGCCCCAAACACGCTGGTGATGCAGTACCTCCCGGCGAACACGCCGGTGAGCGTGGGCGAGTACGTGGTCACCTCGGGCACGATCTCAAGCCACGGCGACTCGCTCTTCCCGCGGGGGATCGCGATCGGGCAGGTGACCGAGGTGGGCGAAGAAGCGCCGTACAAGACGGTGGAGGTCAGCCCGCTGGCGAACCTGCACGGCCTGGAAGCGGTGCAGGTGTTGACCGCCACCCGGGGCTCGGCGCCCGCTCAGGCGAGCAGCGTGGCCGCGGCGCTGTCCCCGGGTCAATCCTCCGAACGGTCCGGGGCGGCCGGCGAAGGCCAGCTGGCCTCGACAGGGAGCGGGGGCTGATGACAGGCACTCCCTCAGGCGCCCTCCTTGCGCGCGTGGCGGCTATGGCCGTGGTGGTGGTGTTCCTGCAGACCGGCGTCGTCTCGGAGGTGCCGGTGCTGGGCGTGGCGATCGACCTGACGCCGCTGGTGGTGGCCTTCGTGGGCCTGCAGTGCGGCTCGGTGGCGGGGGCGGCGACGGGCTTCGGGATCGGGCTGCTGGTCGATCTCACGCTCGTGCAGACGCTCGGCCTGACCTCGCTGATCTTCACAGTGATCGGCTACGGCGCGGGCCGCCTGCGTGAGCTGCGCGACCCGCAGGCGGCGCTGACCCCGCTGCTGGTCGGCGCCGCGGCCGCGACAGCCTCGCTCGTCGGGTACTCGCTGATGGAGTTCCTGCTCGGGGTGGACGCTCCGGTGAGCTTCGAACTGCTGCGCCAGATCGTGGTGGGGGTGGTGGTGGACACGGCGGTGGCGCTGCCGGTGTGGGTGCTGGTGCGCCGCTGGCTGCAGCCGAGTCTCCCCGAGGATCCGCGCCGCCGGCGGCGGCGCGCTTACACCACGGGCGGTCTGAGCCCCCTCTCGCGCGCATGAACTCGCTCGAACGTGTCCGCACCCCTGAGCCGCGCACTCCGCCGAACACCTCGCAGCTGGGTCTGCGGGTCGCGGTGCTGGGGGGGGTGGCGCTGGTCATGTTTGGGATCATCTTCTTCCGCCTCTGGTACCTGCAGGTCCTGAGCGGCGAACAGTACGTGCAGCAGGCGGCCGCGAACACGCTGCGCCACCTGCCGATCGCCGCCCCGCGCGGGCAGATCCTCGACCGCTCAGGCCGTATCCTGGTCACCAGCAAGGTCACGAACGCGGTGCAGATCGTCCCCTCGGAGCTGCCTCCGAAGGGACCGCGCCGCCGGGCGCTGTACCGGCGCCTGGGCAGGCTGCTCGGGATGAGCCCCGCGAGGATCGTGGAAATCCAGAAGAAGGGACACCGGGAACTGCCCTACGCCCCGGTGACGATCAAGACCGACGCGGGCCGCGGCGCGCTGACGGTGCTGGCCGAGCGCCAGAACGACTACCCGGGCGTCAAGCAGGAACAGGTCTCGATCCGCGCATACCCCCACGGGGAGATGGCCGCGCAGGCGTTCGGCTACGTGAGCCAGGTGACCGAAGAAGAGGAGCAGCTGGGGAACCCGCTGCACCCCCACTTCAAAGGGGTCGAACCCGGCACGATCGTCGGCCAGCAGGGCTTGGAGTACCAGTACGAACGCTACCTGCGCGGCATCCCGGGGGAGCAGCCGGTGGAGGTCAACGCCGAAAACCAGGTGCAGCCGGCCAAGCTGGCGGAGACCAAGCCGAAAGTGGGCTACAGCCTGCGGCTGACGCTCGACCTCGCCCTGCAGCAGGAGGGTGAAATCGCGCTGCGCAAGGGCATGGAACTGGCCCACGCCCTCAGCCACCCCGGCAACGGGGGGGCGTTCCTGGCGATGGACCCGCGTACTGGGGGGATTCTCGCGCTGGGCTCCTACCCGAGCTTCGACCCGAACCGCTTCACCAAAGCGCTGGGCGAAAGGGAACTGAAGGAAGTCGAGCAGATCGGGCCGGGCACGGAAACCGGCATTCCGGCCGCCCCGCTGACCGACCGGGCGACCGAAGGCCACTATCCGACCGGCTCGACGTTCAAGCCGATCACCGCGATCGCGAGCCTGGAAGCGGGACTGCTGGACCCCAGCGCGAGCATGGGGGCGGGCAACTGCATCGTGGCGCCGGGCGGCCAGCAGTTCTGCAACGCCGGCAAAGTGGACTACGGTGCCCTGGGGCTGGTGGAAGCGCTCAAGGTCTCCTCGGACACGTACTTCTTCGAAGTCGGCGAGCACGACAACCCCCACGGCCCGGTGATCCAGGAAATGGCTCACAAGCTGGGGATCGGGCGAGCGACGGGGATCGACTTGCCCAACGAATCCGAAGGGGTGCTGCCGACGCCGCGGTGGCGGGAACGACAGAACCGCCTGCAGGCGAGGTGCGAACACCGCCACCGCCGCTCGGAATGCGGCTACGTGGCCGAAATCAGGCCGTGGGAGCCCGGCGACAACATGGACCTCGCGGTCGGCCAGGGCGATCTGCAGACCGACCCGCTGCAGATGGCGGTCGCCTACTCGACGGTCGCGAACGCGTTCATGAACGGCGGCGAAGGCGTCGTCCCGACTCCGCACCTGGGGATGGCGATCGAAAGCCCCGGCGGCGGGATCGTGCAGGCGCTGAGCTTTCCCCCACGGCGCAGGATCAAGTTCAACGACGCCAACGTGAACCTCGTGATGGAAGGCATCCACGACGCGACCTCCGAGACGGGCGGCACCTCCGCGGACGTGTGGTCGGGGTGGAACCAGGCGCAGTACCCGGTGTACGGGAAGACCGGCACGGCCGAACGTGCGGGCCAGGTCGAACAGGCGTGGTACATGTGCGTCCTGCCGGACGCGGGCCGGCCGATCGTGATCGCGGTGACGGTCGAACAGGGCGGCTTCGGCGACCAGGCGGCGGCGCCGGTGGCGCGCCTGATCGCCGCGAAGTGGTTCCACCAGCCGTTGAAGCTCATGAGCGGATCGAACCCGGATCACTGACGATCGTGCCAGACCTCACGACCCCACTGCTCACCTGTGCCTCCCGCGCCCGTGCCGACGCCGCCGAACCAGCGATGCTGAAGGCGCGATGCCCACTCCGCTGAGCCCGATCACCGCCCCCGAGGGGACTCGCCGCGCACGGGCCGATCTCCGATCGGGCGGCCCGCAGGAGCCCCGCCCGGGGCCGCGCCTGATGCTGGACCCGCTGCTGACGCTGGCGGTGCTGGGGTTGGGGGCCTGCTCGGTGGACATCCTCGGGTGGGTCACCTCCGCGTGGGTGCCGGGCCAACCGCACTACTACTCCGAGCGTCAGGCGGCCTACCTGGTCATCGGCGCGGCGCTGATGGTGGTGCTGGCGCGAATCGACTACGCGCGCCTGCGCCACTACAAAGTCGCGATCTACGCGGCGCTGATGCTGAGCATCCTGGCGGTGCTCGGCGCCGGGCACGGGGCCAACGGGGCGGTGCGGGCGATCAGCTTCCCGTTCTTCTCCTTCCAGGCCTCGGAGCTCGGCAAGGTGCTGCTGGTCCTCGCGCTGTCGGCGCTCGTGGTGGACCGCTCGCGCCAGCTGCGCGAGCGCGAGACCACGGCGCGGGTGATGCTGGCGGCGCTGGTGCCGACGATGCTCGTGATCGCCCAGCCGGACCTCGGCTCGGGTCTCGTGTACGTGTCGATCGCGCTGATGCTGCTGTTCGTGGCGGGAGTCCCGTGGGGCCACCTGGCGGGGCTCATGGCGCTGGGCGCGACGGCGATCGCGCTCGTGCTCGTGGTCGCTCCCGCGGCGGTGGTGCAGGTGCTCCAGCCCTTCCAGGTGGAACGGCTGACCGGCTTCCTGCACCCCTCCAACA
>JBOGYA010000063.1:0-12124 GCA_050696515.1 Solirubrobacteraceae bacterium | reverse complement strand
CACCAGTTGCGCTCGCCGAGCAGCGCCATCAGCGAGGGCACGAGCAGCGCGCGGATGATCGTCGCGTCGATCAGCACCGCAACCGCGATGCCGACTCCCACCTCCTTGATGAACACGATCGAGGACGTCGCGAAAGCGCCGATCGCCACGCAGAACAGGACCGCGGCCTGAGTCACGATCGGGCCGGTGCGCTGCAGGCCGATCGCGACCGACTCCCTGTTTGGCTGGCCGGCGTCGTGGGCCTCCTTGATCCGTGTCAGCAGGAACACTGTGTAGTCGCTCGAGAGGCCGAACGCGACCGCGAAGATCAGGATTGGCTGAGAGATGTCGATCGCGTGCAAGCTCTGGAAGCCGAGCAGGCCCTGCAGGTGCGCGTCCTGGAAGATCAGGACGAGGATCCCGAACGCGGCGCTCAACGACAGGAAGGTCATCAGCAGCGACTTGAGCGGCAGGATCACCGAGCCGGTCATCAGGAACAGGACACTGGCGGTGAGCACGCAGAGGACGATCGCCACCACGGGCAACAGACTGGAGATCGTCGCCCGCTGATCGAGGAACTGCGCGGTGGCTCCACTGGCCTGGATCGCCGGGCCGCGGTGCGCGCGGATGTCCTTGACCAAGCCGATCGTCGCGGTCGCCAGCGGGCGCTGCGCGGGCAGTACGGCGAACGTCCAGTAGCTGCCGGGCAGCGCGCTCGGCGGGCCGCCGGCCGGCAGCGCGCCCGGCAGCCCACGCTCCTGTGCCGCGAGCGCGGCGATCTGCGCTCCCGCGCTCGGGGGCGCCTTCACCAGCGCTGTGATCTGCGAGGACGCGTCCGCGGAGTAGTCGCTCAGCAGCGTGTCGTCGACCGTGCGCGCGGACAGGCCCTTCGGTACCCCGCTCGCGTCCACTCCCACGAACTTGATCCCCGTGAACGGGAGACCCAGGACGAGCAGCACCACCACGCACGCGGTCGCGATCGGTACCGGCCGTCGCATCACCGCCTGCGAGAGCCGATACCACGGCCCCTCCTGCTGCTGAGCAGCAGCCCGCTTCGCGGCGCGCTGCCAGCGCGCCGGCGCGAGCGAGTTGATCCGCGGTCCCAGCACCGCGAGCAGTGCCGGCAGGGCGACGAGCGCAACTGTCACCGCGACCAGCGCCGTGATCGCGCCCCCAATCCCCATCGAGACCATGAACGGCATCGGGATGATGCACAGCGTCGCAATCGCGAGTGCCACGGTCACAGCGCTGTAGGTGATCGTGCGTCCGGCCATGTGGATCGCGCGGCGCAGCGCCTCGCGTTCGGCGCTGGCGAGCGCTGCTGCGCCCGCCTCCCCGCGCGGGAGCGCACCGTCGCTCTGCGACGGCGACCCGTCACGCTCGATCTTCGCCAGCTCCTCGCGGTAGCGGGACACCACGAACAGGCTGTAGTCGATCGCGAGTCCCAGCCCCAGACCGATGACGATGTTCAGCGCGAACTGCGACAGCGGCAGGAACGAGTTGACGATGCGCAGGATCAGGAACGTGGTCATGACCGTGATGCCACCGACGAACAGCGGCATCAGCGCCGCCACGACGCCCCGGAAGACGAACAGCAGCAGGATGAAGAGGATCGGGAATGCCAGCCCCTCGGCCTTGCCGAGATCCTTCCCGACCTCGCTGCCCAACTGCTCGCCGGCGACCGCGGGCCCACCGAGCAACACGGCCGGCGACTTCTGCACCCGTTCGGAGAGCCGTTCCGCGGCTTCGGAGGCAGCGATGTCCGACACGTTCTTGAAGAACACCGCCACATAGGTGGAGCGCCCATCGCGCGAGACGAACGCGCGGCTGCCGGTGCTGTAGTAAGTGAGCGTCCGCGTCACCGTGGGGTCCTGGCGGATCGCGGCGGCGACGCCCGCGACCATCGCGCGCGAGCCCGGCGCGCTCACGCCTGCGGGCGGGGTGACGAGCGCGATCACCTGAGGGCCCGGGCGCTCACCGGTGGCGTTGCCGATCAGCTTATTCACGACCACGCTCTGGGAGGAGTGGTTGTTGAACGGATCGTTGGCGTGCATCATTCCGGCGACCGGCGCGCCGAACACGACCGCGATCACGAAGAACACCCCGATCGCGGCCAGGACTCGTCCCGGATGCCTGAGGGTCGCGAGCCTGCCAAGCAGGCCGGACCCCGTGGTTGGTGGCGGCGACCCCGGTCCCGATCCCGAAGCCGGAGGTGCCTGTCCAGGGTGGGCGCGGTGCACGCGCGTGGCCTCGGGGTCAACGACGCTGCGGACTCGCGTCGCCTCGGGGTCGAGCACTTTTCGGATTCGCGTCGCCTCGGTGTTGGGATCGCGCTCGTCGGTCACGGTCGTGCTCCGAGCACGATGATCTCACCCGCGGCCTCGCCGGATGTTACGTGCAGTGATGTCGCCCGGGCTCTCAATGTCCGCCTTCCCCGGCGTAGAGCATATGCGCCTTGCGGACGAGCAGAAACGCGGTGAGGCAGCCGACCGCCGCAACGATCGCCGCGAGGACGAAGATCGTGCGCAGGCCACTGGCGTAGCTCAGGTGCGCCACGGAGAGGAGACCGGGCCGAAACGCCGCGGGCGAGCCGTGCACAAGCTGCGGGGTGCCCCCCGTCGAGATCGCGTTGGCGGCGGTCTTCGCGAGCGGCGCCAGGGGCGAGCCGGCGAGCGCGCTGTGCACTTCGGTGCGGACCTGATGCTGCAGCAGCGTTCCGGCCACGGCGATGCCGGTCGCCGTCCCGAGCTCGCGGAAGGTGCTGTTCATCCCGGAGGCCATCCCGCCGCGCCACGGGGGGACCACCGACACGGCGGTGGACGCGAGCGTCGGGTTCATCAGGCCGAGCCCGATCCCGGTGAGGACCAGGCCGGGGAGGATCGCCGTCCACGACGAGCTCGCGCTGACCGCGGTCATCGAGAGCACGCCGACGGCGACCAGCGCAAGTCCGAGTGGGAGCACGACCCGGGGGCTGACCGAGCCGCTCATGCGCCCGGCGAGCGGCGCGAACAGCAGCGCCGCCCCGGTGAACACGAGCATCCGCAGGCCCGTGCCCACCGCCGAGAAGCCAAGGATCGACTGCAGCCAGGTGGTGAGGAAGAAGATCAGGGCGAGCACGGAGAAGCACACGGCGAAGGCCGACACCGAGGAGCCGACGAAGGTCGGGTTGCGAAACAGCCCGAGGTCGAACATCGGGAACCGGCGCCGCCGCTCGTTGACGACGAACGCGACGAACAGGAGGGCGGCGGCGCCGTAGCAGCCGAGGATCAGCGTGCTCGTCCAGCCCTCGTCGTTGCCGCGGATCGTCGCGAAGACCGCCAGGAACATCGCGCCGGAGAACGTGACGAGGCCGGGCCAGTCGATCTCCGTCGGCGGCCCGGGGAGGTTGACCACCTTGCGCTGGAGGATCACGAACGCCGCGACGGCGATCGGCACGTTCACGTAGAAGATCGCCTGCCAGCCGATGCCCTGCACGAGCAGGCCGCCCACGATCGGGCCGAGCGCGACCGACAGGCCGCTGACGGCCCCGTACAGGCCGAACGCCAGGGCGCGCTCGCCGGCGGGGAACTCCTGCACGATCAGCGCGAGCGCGCAGGCGAACATCGTCGCCCCGCCGATGCCCTGCACGCCGCGGGCGAAGTCGAGCACTGTCGCGTTCGGGGCCTGGGCACAGACGACCGAGGCGATCGTGAACACGATCAAGCCGATCGTCAGCACGCGCTTGCGTCCGTAGATGTCGGCCATCATGCCGGCGGTCAGCAGCACCGAGGTCAGCATCAGCGCGTACGCGTCGACGATCCACTGCAGCTGGGGGAAGGTCGGGCGCAGCGCCGCGGAGATCGTGGGCAGCGCAACGGCCACGATCGTCACGTCGAGCAGCAGCATGAAGACGGTGATCAGCACCACCGCGAGCGTCCACCACTTGCGCGTCCCGGACTCCGCCCCCAGCAGCTTCGGGGACTGGCTGAGGACTTCGCGGATGCCGCTGACCTGGGGCGCCGGGACGTGCGCGGCCACGCCGGCGAACACCGGGGAGGTGAGCTCGATCGTCGCCTCGCCGATCTGGATGCGGTCGCCGGGCACGAGCGCCGTGCGGGCAAGGATGCGTTCGCCGTTGACGTACGTGCCGTTGGAGGAGCGCAGGTCGTCGATTGCGGCCACGCCGTCGCGCACGGTCACCTTCGCGTGCCGCCGGGAGACCTCGCTGTCGAGCACCTGCAGATCGCACTCGGGCTCGCGGCCGATCGTCGCGCTGCCGCCGGTCACCGCGGCCGAGTTGCCGGCTCCCGGTCCGCTGAGGATCTCGAGGGCGCCCTCGCTGCCGGCGGGCGCGTACGTCGGCGAGCGCTCGCGCGGCTGCTGCACCTGCCTGATGCGCGTTAGCTGCTCGCCGCTCGGCTGCTCGGTCACCGTGGATCCCCGTCGACGATCTGCCAGCAGCCATCCTGCAGGCGAAACCGGACGGACTGGCCCCGATCGAGCGCGATCTCGGCCTCGGAGCGCTCCAGATCGACCTTCAGGCGCAGCTCCAACGGCGGCTGTGGTGGTGGAGGAGGAGGAGGAGGAGGTGGAGGAGTCGGCTCCGGTGTCGCTGGGGGCGGGGGCGGTGGTGTGGGTGACGGTGGTGGAGGAGTCGGCTGCGGTGGGGCCGGGGGCGGTGGTGTGGGCACGTTGCCGACCATCGTCGCTGCCCGCACGTCGATCGCGGGCGGCAGCGCGCGCACCATGAGCCTGGTCGTTCCCAGCTCGATCGTGTCGCCGAGCGACAGGACAACCGGCGCCTGCAGGCGCGCGCCGTTGACGGACGTGCCATTGGTGGACGCGAGGTCCTCGAGCTGGTACTCGCCGGTCGGCAGGCGGGTTATCTCGGCGTGGTGGCGAGAGAGCTCGGGATCGTCGGCGAGCTGCCCGGGGCCCTCCGTCTGGCGGCCGAACACGAGCCGCTCACCGACGTCGAGCGTCGTCCCGGCGGCGTTGCCTGCCAGCACCTCGAGTCGCAGGGTGCCCGGCGGAGCAGTGCTCGCCCCCGCCGCGCTCACGGCCTCGCGCTCGCCGCCGTCTCGCGGCCGAGGAACTGCTCGACGAAGTCGGTCGTCACATCTCCTGAGCGGAACTGCTCGTCGGCGAGCACCCGTCGGTGGAAGGGGATCGTCGTCTTCACGCCGCGCCCCTCGATCTGAAACTCCGACAGCGCGCGGTCCATCCGCTCGATCGCCTCCAGGCGCTCGGGCGCCCACACGATCAGCTTGGCGATTAGCGAGTCGTAGAACGGGGCGATGTTCCAGCCGGGGTAGCAGTGGGAGTCCACCCGCGTCCACGGCCCACCGGGCGGGACGTACACGTCCAGGCGCCCGGCCGCGGGGGCAAAGTCCCGCTCGGGGTCCTCGGCGTTGACGCGGCACTCGATCGCGTGGCCGCGCAGCACGACGTCCTCCTGGGAGACCGACAGCGGCTCGCCGGCGGCGACGCGGATCTGCTCCTGGATCAGGTCGACGCTCGTGACCATCTCGCTCACCGGGTGCTCCACCTGGATGCGGGCGTTCATCTCCATGAAGGAGAGGTTGCCCTCGTGGTCGAGCAGGAACTCCATCGTGCCAGCGCCGGTGTAGCCCACCGCCAGGGCGCCGGCGACGGCGCGCTCGCCGATGTCCCGGCGCTGCGCCTCTGACAAATGGATCGACGGCGCCTCCTCGATCAGCTTCTGGTGGCGACGCTGCACCGAGCAGTCGCGTTCGAAGAAGTACACGCCGTTGCCGTGGCCGTCGCACACGAGCTGCACCTCGGTGTGGCGGGGCGCTTCGAGGTAGCGCTCGATGTAGACGGCGGAGTCCTTGAACACCGCCTGCGCGGTGGAGCGCGTCGTCTTGTACAGGCGCGCCATGTCCTCGGCGCGGTGCACGACGTTCATGCCCCGCCCGCCGCCGCCGGCCACGGCCTTGATGATCACCGGGTAGCCGATCGAGTCGGCGATCTCCTGCGCCTCGTCGGCGGTCTGGACGGGCTCGATCGTGCCGGGCAAGAGCGGCAGGCCGGCCTTCTGCATCAAATCGCGCGCGATCGCCTTGTCGCCGACCTTCTCCATCACCTCCGGGCGCGGCCCGATGAACGTGAGCCCGTTGTCCGAGCAGATCTCGGCGAAGAACGGGTCCTCGGAGAGGAAGCCGTAGCCGGGGTGGATCGCGTCGGCGCCGGTCTTTTGAGCGGCGCCGATGATGTTCGGGATGTGCAGGTAGCTCTTGCCGGGGTGGGGCGGCCCGACGTGCACGGCCTCGTCGGCGAAGCGCACCACCGCCGACTCGGCGTCCGCGGTCGAGTAGATGGCGACCGACTTGATGCCGAGCTCGCGGCAGGCGCGCGCCACGCGGAGCGCGATCTCACCCCGGTTGGCGATCAGGACCTTCTCGAACACGCGATCAGCTCCTAGTCGTCAGCGGGTTCGAGGTACATGAGCACCTGCTCGAACTCGACCCACTCGCCGTTCTCGACGACGATCTCGGCGACCTTGCCGCCCTCGCCGGCGGCCACCTCGTTCATCATCTTCATCGCCTCGACGATGCACACGGTTTCACCGGGCTCGACGGTCGAGCCGACCTCCACGAAGGGCTTGGCGCCGGGCTGCGCGGCGCCGTAGAACGTCCCCACGAGCGGCGCCAGGACCGGCACCCGGTTGTCCTGCTCGAGGTCGCCGATCGTGAAGACCCCCGAGGCCATGCGCGCGCCGGGGGCGATGCTCAGGCCGGGGCCGGCACCGGTGGCTACCGGCCCGCCAGAGGCTTGGATGCCACCGGCCGCCGCGACGGTGTTTGAGGTGCCCGCCCCGCCCGGCGCCGTCGGCGGGGAGCCGCGCTCGATCTCGATCTTGTAGTCGCCGGCGGCGACCGCGAAGCGCTGCACGGTGGAGCCCTCCAGGCGCTTGATCAGGTCGCGCGCCTCGGCCCAGACCGACTCGATCAGCTCGCGGTCGGGGGTGTGGGTGTTCTCGTTGTCGCTCATGTCTCCCCTGTGATTGGCGGAAGTGTGGGCTGGCGCCCGGGGGTGCCGAACTTGCGAAAGCGCTCGTAGCGCTGGGCGATCAGCTCGTCGGCGCTGAGCGGGAGCAGTTCGCCCAGGCTGGCCACGATCGCGGCCTTGACGTTCGCGCCGGCGGCGGCCGGGTCGGCCTGCGCGCCGCCCTCGGGCTCGGGCACGACCGCGTCCATCACGCCCAGGCGCAGCAGCTCGGGGCTCGTGATGCGCAGCGCGGCGGCGGCGCGCGGAGCGGCGGACGCGTCCTTGAAGAGGATCGTCGAGCAGCCCTCGGGGGAGATCACCGAGTAGTAGGCGTTCTCCATCATCAGCACCCGGTCCCCCACGGCGATGGCCAGCGCGCCGCCGGAGCCGCCCTCGCCGGTGACCACGGTCACGGCCGGCACGGGCAGGCGCGACATCAGCATGATCGATTCGGCGATCGCGTTCGACTGGCCGCGCTCCTCGGCCCCCAGCCCCGGGTAGGCGCCGGGCGTGTCGACGATCGTCACCAGCGGCAGGCCGAAGCGCGCCGCGTAGCGCATCAGCCGCATGCTCTTGCGGTAGCCCTCGGGCTCGGGCATCCCGAAGTTGTGCTCCACGAGCTCGGAGGTGGTGTGGCCCTTCTGCTGCCCGATCGCCATCACCGTCAGCTCGCCGAGGCGCGCGAGGCCCGCGACGATCGCCGCGTCCTCCTGAAACACGCGGTCGCCGTGCAGCTCCTGGAAGCCGTCGAACACGAAGCCGACGAGGTCGAGCATCCGCGGCCGGTCGATGTGGCGGGCGAGCTGGACGATCTCCCAGGGGTCGCGCGCCGGCAGCCGCTCGGGATCGACGACGGGCGCCATGGCCCCTTCGGTGGCCGGCAGGCGCCGCTGCCGCGTCGCGGCGTCCTCGCCGCGGGCGGCCTCGGCGGCGGCGTGGAGCTCGAGCAGGTTGCGGATCGTGCGCCGCAGGCTCTCGCGCGGCTCGACGAGGTCGAGCATCCCGTGCTCGAGCAGGAAGCCGGCGGTCTGGAACCCGTCGGGGAGCTTCTGGCGGATCGTCTGCTCGATCACCGTGGGCCCGGCGAAGCCGATGTGCGCGTCGGGCTCGGCGATCAGGATGTCGCCGAGCGTCGCGTAGGAGGCGGAGACGCCGCCGTAGGTGGGGTCGGTGAGCAGCGAGATGAACAGCACGCCCTCCTCGGCCAGCCGCGCCACGGCCTGGGAGGTCTTGACCATCTGCATCAGCGACACGCAGCCCTCCTGCATGCGGGCGCCGCCGGAGGCGGAGATCACCAGCAGCGGCGTGCGGGTCTCAAGCGCCAGCTCGGCGGCGCGTGTGATCGACTCGCCCACCGCGCCGCCCATGGAGCCGCCGATGAACGAGAAGTCGACGCCCGCCACGACGAGCGGCAGGCCGTCGACGGTGCCCGTGCCGTGCAGCGCGCCCGTCTTGGTCTCGCTCTTGCGCTGCGCCTGCGCGATCCGCTCGACGTAGGGCTTGGAGTCCGCGAAGGACAGCGCGTCGAGGATCTCGAGGTCGCCGGAGAGCTCCTCGAAGGAGCCCTCGTCCAACAGCTGGCCGAGGCGCTCGCGGATGCGCAGCCGGAAGTGGTGGTTGCAGTCGGGGCAGACACCGAGGTTGCGGCGCAGGCGCTTGTGGTACACGAACGCCGCGCACGCGGGGCAGCGGAACCACTCGGCCGCAGCCGCGGGGCTGGCTGTCGCGGTCTCAGCCAAGGATGTCCTCCGAAGCCAGACGGCGGTCGTCGGCGTGCATCCGCCGGTACTCCGACAGCGACGCGCTCAGGGCGGCGTCGACCTCCTCGCGCGTGGGCGCCTGCTCGGCCGGTTCGCCAGCAAGGGCTTGAATAAAAGCAATTAGATTGAGGGTTCGGCCCTGGGAATCGCTGACCGGCGCCTCGCGCGCAAGCTCCAACGCGCGCGGCCAATCCTCGCGTTTGATGGCGGCGGCGAGCATCCCGTGCAGCGGGTAGGCCTCGTGCCCGGCGACGTCGTCGAGCGCGCGCAGACGCTCGAACGCGGCCGCCGCCTCCTCGAGCTGGCCGACCTCGAGGCTGAGCTCGGCCACGTCGAGCGCGGCGAGGAGATCCTCGGGCTCGGCCTCGGCGATCCGCTGCGCCTGCGCCAGCGCCTCCTCGTAGTGGCCCAGCGTCCTGTACATGTCGACCAGGCTGATCGCCGCGGTGGAGGCTCCGCGCATGGACTGCGCCGCCTCGCTGAGGTAGCCCACCGCCTCCTCCTCGCGCCCGGTCGCGGCGGCGGTGTGGCCGAGGTGGCTGAGCGCGACCTTGTCGGCGGGGTTCAGCTCGACGGCCTTGCCGAAGGCGTCGCGCGCCTCGTCCATGCGGCCCTCGGTCGCAAGCGCCTCGCCCAGGTGGTGCCAGGCGTCCGCGTGCTCGGGCGCCAGCTCGGTGGCACGCCGCAGCTGAGCGGTCGCGTCCTCGGCGTCGAGCTCCACACCGGCGCGCCCGGCGAGCAGGAGCAGCTCGACGTCATCCGGGGCGCCGGCCAAGCCTGCGAGCGCCGCCTCGCGGCTCGCGCGGTACTCCCCGGCCTGGAGGTGGGCCTCGGCCCGTGCAGCGTCCGCGCTCATCGATCCCCCCGCGTCCTCACGCGCCCGGCCACACCCAGTTGGTCAGCTCAGGCGGGTCGTCGCCAAACTCGCGGATGTAGCGGCGGTGCTCGGCGAGCTGCGCGCGGTACTTGGCGATCGCCTCCTGAGCGCCGCCGATGTTGCGCACGGCGAACGCGCCCGACATGCCGCCGACGACCTCGCTGATGCCCAGGTCGACGCGGCTCAGCGCCTCGATCGCCAGCTGGTAGCGGTCGACGCCGTTCATCGCCAGCAGGTCGAAGGGCGTGGTGGTGGTGCCCTCCTCGGCGTAGCCGCGCACGTGGAAGCGCTCCTGCGCGGGGCGGCGGTGGATCAGCTGGTGGACCGCGGAGGGGTAGCCGTGGAAGTTGAAGATCACCGGCCGGTCACGGGTGAACAGGTCGCCGAACGCGCTCGCCGGCATCGCGTCGGGGTGTTTGCCGGGCGCCGCCAGCGCAAACAGGTTGGTGACGTTGACGAAGCGCACCTTCAGGTCGGGCACGTCCGCTTTGAGCAGGCTCGCAGCCGCGAGCAGCTCGATCGTGGGGATCGTGCCGCAGCTGGCCAGCACCAGGTCGGGCTCGCCGTCGTCGTTCGCGCTCGCCCACTCCCACGCGGAGGCCCCGGCGCGGACGTGCGCACGGGCCTCATCCATCGACAGCCACTGCGGCAGTGGCAGCTTGGAGCCGATGATCAGGTTGATGCAGCCGGTCGCCTGCAGGCAGTGGTCGACGGTGGCCAGCAGCGTGTTGGCGTCCGGCGGCACGTACACGCGGGCGTGCTCCTCGCGGCGGTTGAGCATCGAGTTGATGAAGCCCGGCATCTGGTGGGAGTAGCCGTTGTGGTCCTGGCGCCAGCCCTCGGAGGTGAGCAGGTAGTTCAACGAGGAGACCGGCTCGCGCCAGGGCGCCTCCTCGCGCGACATCTTCAGGAACTTCCCGTACTGGTTGACCATCCCGTCGACGATCGGGATGAACGCCTCGTAGCAGGGGAAGACGCCGTGGCGACCGGTGAGCACGTAGCCCTGCAGCCAGCCCTGGCAGTTGTGCTCGGAGAGGACCTCCATGATGCGCCCGTCGGGCTTGTAGTCGGGGTTGATGTCGGGGTCGACCGGCCACTCGTAGGCGTGGTTCTCGACCTTGAACACCGCCCCCAGCCGGTTGGAGGCGACCTCGTCCGGGCACACGATGCGAAAGTTGGCCTGCGCGCGGTTGAGCTCGAAGACCTGGGCGAGGTACTCGCCGACCGCGCCGAGCGAGCTCTCGGTCGCGCCGCCCGGCCGCTCGAGCGCAACGGCGTGGGCGGACAGCTCGGGCAGTGTCAGCGCGACGCGCATGCGGCCCCCGTTGACGTGGGGGTTGGCGCCCATGCGCCGCTCGCCGGTGGGGCACATCGCGGCGATCGCGGGGGCGGGACCGCCGCTCGCGTCGAACAGCTCCTCGGGGCCGTAGGAGCGCAGCCAATCCTCCAGCGCCTGCAGGTGCTCGGGGTTCGTGCGGGCCTGCATCGCGGGCACCTGGTGGGACTTGGAGGTGCCCTCCACGAGCACGCCGTCGAGTTCGTGGACGCCCGTCCAGCCCTTCGGCGAGCGCACGATCAGCATCGGCCAGATCGGCCGCTCGGGCCGGCGGCCTGCGCGCGCGGCGCCCTGCAGCTCGCGGATCTCGCCGTAGGCGGTGTCGAGCGCGCCCGCCAGCTCGCCGTCGAGGTTCTCCCCCTGCACGATCAGCGGGTGCCAGCCGTAACCCTCGAACAGCTTCGTCAGCTCGGTGTCGCTCATCGAGGCGAAGATCGTCGGGTTGGCGATCTTGTAGCCGTTCAGGTGCAGCAGCGGCAGCACCGCGCCGGAGGTCGCGGGGTCGAGGAACTTGTTGGAGTGCCACGCGCCCGCGGTCGGCCCGGTCTCCGCCTCGCCGTCGCCGACGATGCAGGCGACGATCAGCTCGGGGTTGTCAAGCGCGGCGCCGAACGCGGTGGCCAGCGCGTAGCCGAGCTCGCCCCCCTCGTGGATCGTGCCCGGCACGATCGGGGCGATGTGGCTCGGGAAGCCGCCCGGCCAGGAGAACAGCCGCACGAGCTTGGAGAGCCCCTCGCGGTCGCGGCTCATCTCGGGCTTGACGTCTTCCAGGCACCCGTCGAGCCACAGGTTGGCGAGGTTCGCCGGCGCGCCGTGGCCCGGACCGGTCACCAGCAGGACGGAGGCGTCGTTGTCGAGGATCAGGCGGTTGAGGCCCGCGTACATCAGGTTGATCCCCGGCACCGTGCCCCAGTGGCCGAGCAGGCGGTGCTTGACGTGCTCGGGCCGCAGCGGCTCCTCCAACAGGTGGTTGTCCTGGAGGTAGATCATCGCCACCGCGATGTAGTTGGCTGCGCGCCGGTAGAACGCGAGCTTCTCCGAGATGGGCGACAGAGCTTGGGTAGACAACTTCCCCCCCGTTTTGGGCTTGGCCTGCGAGCGGCAGGGACTATATCGCCGAGGGTTGGGCTGTGCTGCCCGCACATGTGCGGGCAGCCGATGGGCGCATGCGCCCATCGGTGG
>JBOGYA010000062.1:0-12140 GCA_050696515.1 Solirubrobacteraceae bacterium | reverse complement strand
GTCCGGGCACGCCTTCTGCAGCGTCGTCAACCGGGAGGGCAGCTGCTTGGGTAGTTCGACCTTGACATGCGCTATGTTCGACTGCGCGCCGGGCGGAAACACGAGTTTTGCGTCCAGGCTCGCCCCGTTCGCTTTCGACGTTTTGCCCGAGGTCGCGACGCTGAATTTCGGGCCGAACGACAGGCCCGCGCAGCCGGCGACCGCGAACGGCGTGGACTCTTCGGTCTGGGTACCCTGTGAGCCCGAGATCGTGGCGGTGATGTGCTGTTGCGCGCAGTCGGTCGGGTTGAAGATGAACCCCGGCCGGTTGATCGTCACGTTCGTTTTCCGCAGCCGCAACGGGATCCCATCCAGGATCTGCGGCAGCGGGTCCGTCGTGACCGTCAACGCCGTCGTGTACGGATCGACGTTGATCCGGGCGCGCACGACGACGTTCCCGAGGTTGAACGGCCCCGCGTGGGTCGGGACCACGATCGACAGCCCGTACGGGGCGCTCTTGTACGGGCCCGTCAGGTCCACGTAGCCTTTCTGGTAGTAGGGGTGGCTGCCGGGGCCCGCCGCGACGGTCATTTCCCCGATCTGCGACGCCGAGGAGCACGTCCCGAGGTCGGCCTGGGGCTCCCCGCACAATGGGATCCCCGACAGCGACCCGACCAGTCCCGGCGGCGTGGTGACCTTGATCTGCTGGAAGTCCTGTTCGCGGTCTTCGCGGTTGAACGTCACCGTCAACGGGCTGAACTGCCCCGCGTTCGCATTCGACGTACCCGCTTCAAATTGCGGATGAAATGGCCAGATTGTCGGGCACGCTTCGCCGTTGCCATTCCAATCCGTGCTGAACTGCGACTCCGGCGTCGCGCTCGCTGTGATCGGCGCGCTCCACGGCACCAGGATCGAAGTGCTCGTGAACGTCCCGCACGACTGCGGCATCGCCAACCCCGCCCGCGAACCGCTGTTGAAGTGCAGCCTGATGTTGCTCGACGGCAGCTGCGGCAGACCCTTGAATGTCGTCGTCAACTGGCCCGTGCTCGCGTTCGTGTAGATCCGGCCTTCCTGCTTGATCACCACACCAGACCCCTCGATCTGCAGGAACAACCGGAACATGTTCCCATCCGACGCGTCCGCCGTCGTACACGGATCGCAGTGCGGCGTCCCCAGATAGACCTGGCCTTCGAGGGGTTCTTTCAGCAACGGCGTTTCCACTTGGATCGTCCCGACCTGCGACCCGTTCGGACACGACCCCAGGCTCCCCGACCCCAAACCGATCTGCGCATCGCTGCACCCTTCGAGACCATCGCCCGCCGACGGATCGAGCGACAAACCCGACGGCAACGTCACCGTCGTTTCCCGAAGCTCCGGGGAGAGCAGCGACGGGAACTGCTGCTGGGACTGCGGCAAATGCTGTTCAACGGAGACTCCCGCCGGTTCGTCCGCCCGCGTCGTTTCCGGCGTCACCGTCAACGATGGGTTGAACTGCAACAGTTCACAACCCTCCAGGCTGGAGAACATCGTCGCCGACCGCGACGCCCACCGCGGATCGCTCAGATCGGGCTGCCCATCCGCCAGCCACCGACCCGGATGTTCCCACGAATCCGCCCACACCGTCGCGGTCTGTGGCCCCGCCCCACAATCCACCGGGTTATCCAAAAACGCAGTCGGCGCCACACCCGTCACCGCCGCACGATATTCGTCATACGCGTTCGGGTCGGTCTCCGGCGTCCCGAAGAACGTCACCGACACATCCACCGGAGTCCCCGCCTCGGGGATGCCCGGCGTAGTCACACGCACCTCGTAGCCATTTTCCGGCAACACACTCACATACAACGGCACCAGCACACGGATCCCCGGGATATAGATCCCGAACTCAGCCGGGTAGCCCTTTTCCGGCACCATGTTGTACACCGGGAACCATGTTTCGTTGAGTTCTTCCGCTTCGCCCGCCCTGGCTCCGAGCCCGATCTTCGCGAAGCCGATCTGCGAGCTGGTCGGACATTCCCCGGCGGCCGCCGTGTACTGCGGGCACCTTTCCACCACCGTCGGATCGCCCGTAACACCCGGAGGAACATCGACGACCGTATCCTTCGTGCGAGCACCGTCAGGTTTGCCCGCAGTCTCGAACCCGTATCCACCGATGTTGACGCTGCCTCGCCCCTTTTCCTCGTTGATCGTGTTCATCGAGAACGAGACGGTCGTCTCATATGGGTGATCGCCCGCCTGCGCATCAGTCAATCCCCCGACTCCGGTGGTTTCGGCCGAGAACGCCGCGATCCCAAACGGCTCCGCGTTCGATTCCGCCGCCGTCCCGATCGCCGTCGTCACATTCGCCGACACGCTGGAAGCGCCGCCCCCCGAAACCAGCACGCTGTTCGTCACCGGGCCGACCGTGCCGGGCGCAACCGCCACCTCGACATTCAGCGCCAACCGCTCACCGGGAAACAGCGGTTCAGGGTAGGTGCACGTAGCCGTCGACGATTCACACACAAGTGGACCTTCCGGCAAAACCGCTTTCTCGAATTCATACTGCCCGGTTTCAACCTCGCCCCTGACATCGATCGACGTCAGACCCCGCGGCAGCTCGTCGCGGATCGTGATCGGACCCACCGTCGGCGCGCTACCGGAGTTCGTCACACGTATCATGTATGTGTCAGGGAAAGTAATGCCATTGAGCCGGAGGGGATGTTCGGGGGAGAAGATTGTCGGCCCCGCGACCGCCAAGATCTTGAAGCCCGGCACCGGAGTTGCGGCCAACGCCGACATCGCCCCAACAGCAAGCACCAGCGACAGCGACACGCCAACCGCCCCCAGCAAACCGAAAACCCGCCAAACAAACGCTCTCATGATCCACCCCTCCGCTTGCCGCTCGACCGCTTCTGAGTCCCACCACGACGCTTGGCACCCCTCGCCCCGCCGCGCCTCCTCCTTTTCTTCGGCTTGGGCTTCGCCTTCGGCTGCGCCGCAGGCCCTTCGCCGGCCAGCGGCGGATTGCCCCCCGCCTGAAACTCGCTGCCGGGCGAAAGCAACGTCGGCGCCGCGCTCAACGCACCCTGGCACCCTTCACCCGTACACGACGCCGGCGCCGCCGGAGGGGGAAAGCCCCCGCCAACCCGCGCATCGTAGATATCCAGGCTCGAATCCAGATCCTGCCCCACCAGCCGGTCCACGGTCGTAAAGAACACATCCCCACCCGACGCGTCCGTCCCAAGCAGCCTCACGACGCTATCCCCTGCGACTCCCGCGGTATCCTGCCCGTCAGAGACCAAGCTCACCCGGCCGTTGTGATACTCATACACATTCGTGTAACCCTTGACCACACCTCTCGAAATGGATTTGATGCCTTCCAGGGCATCCGGGGTGAGCGCCGCCGGACTTTCGAAGAACACGTACGAGCCGTCGGCCGACACCGACAGTCCGCTCCAGTACGCCGATGGATTGGAGAATGCTTCATAGAATGGATGCACGATCGTAGTGAAGTTGGTAGGGGAGTTGCCGTTGTGGTTATAACCACCCTCACCGATCGACACACGCACCAGTGCGCCGGTCAGCGCGTCATACTCGAACGCCTGCCTGGTGGCGCTCGTATCGTCAGGCGTCAAATCGCGATTGCTGGTGAACACCAGGAGCCGGCCATCGGGCGTCACATTCGACTGCAAGCCCACTTCACCGCTCGCTACCAAGTCAGCCGGGGCTAGGCGGGTGACGAACGCGACCCGCCCGGACGGGTATGCCGCGTCGCGCTCGACCACATATAGGTTCGGCGCACCCGCTTCCGCCGATTCGCCATACACGTTCGGCGTCTTCGTCAACACCCCATGGGCGAGGAAATAAACATGCGATCCATCCTGCGAGACTTGAAACCAAAGATAATCTCCGCCGTTACCCTGCATCACTTCGGCGCTGGGGTTGGAAACCGTCGCATCTCCAGCGGAGACCCGCATGACACGCTGCCCCCGCGGCGCGTCGAAATCGTACTCATAGACGTTGTTGCTCGAGTCCCCGCCCAGCAGCGGCTGCGTCGTCTCGAAGAACACCTTCGAACCGTCTTCGGAGGCGCCCACGAACACCCCTTCCGCGAGCTGACCCGCGCTGGTCAGCACCCCATTGGCATAACACGCCGAGCAGTCTTCTTCGCTCGGCTCGGAGATCGCGACCGTATGCGCGCCAGGCAGCCCATTGTCGACCCGCGCGAACACCTCAGCGACCGGCGGCGCGCTGCGACCACAATGCTGTCTCCCGTAATCGGCCGGGAGCACCGTGAAGAACACGGTATTGCCATTCGCCGACACCGCATTATGGGTGATTCTGGGCAAGTTATATTGGAGTGAGGGGAGCCCGCCGAGCTCCACGCCGCACTGACCGATCTGCCTGCCTTCGTTGTCGACCCCAACGAGCAGCGGCGGACCCGTGTTTTCCACGCCCAAGTACTCATAGACGTTTGGAAGCGAATCTTCGGTGCCATCGCCCGGCCAGTGGTTGCGACTCAGGTAAAAGAGATAACGCGACCCATCGGCCGACATCCCAGCCCAATGCAGCTCAGACTGCTCACTCAGGTCTTTTGGGTCGCCCGGTTTCGCGGTGGACGGCAGCGCCGGGCCGACTTCGACGATCGAGCCGTCGGGGCGACGCATGAAGAGGCCATCGCTGTTTTCCGGCTGCCCCACCTTGCGCGCCGCATACACCTGGTCTTGGCCACCCAGGCTTTCGCCGAGAAAGTTGTTGAAGTCTTCTGTGCCAGCCATGTACTCGGAGTCCGGCAGTTCCTGCGACACGGTTGCCCAGCCCAGAGTGGTGCGCGCGATCGAGTAGAGGGCCGCCGGGCCGGTGGTGAACGGTTCGACATTCGAGAGGGCTTCGTCTCCTGCGGTCGCCGCACCGATGTTGACCTCAACCGGAGACCCTCCCGGACTCGTCGCTCTCATTTCCAGCCTGCCGTTGTTCTTGAACGGCGGCGTGACCAGCTCGTACGCGCGGCAGTCCGGCAGGTGCGCGGAGGGCCCAGCGCGGAACGCCGCGTTAGGGCATTCTTCGGCCGCGGCCGGCGAGGCAAGGGCGGTGAGCACGCTCGCAGCGGAGAGCGTGAGCAGCGACACCCCCGCAGCCACGCGGGTGGCACGGCACGCGAGGCGCGCGATGTACGACTGCCGGTAAACACTCGGCCTCTGCCTGTGAGCGCTCATGAACCCCATTCCCCTTCCCCAAGCGCGGGACACGGGTGCCCCGGGCGACGTGTCGGACTTGTCAAGCATTGGTCTCATGCGGCCTCTCGCCGCTGCAGCGTGTGCGCGTGAATGCTCTGCGCGACCCGCTCCCCCTTGGGAGTCAACGTCCACGCATTCGGCTCCCCCTTGGCATGTCCCGAGCCGGTATTCGCGAGCAGCCCAACACGCTCCAGACGCCTCAATAGCTTCGAGACCTGACCCTGATCGGAGATCCCCGCGCGCTCCCCCGCCTGACGGTTACTCGCCCCTGGGCACTCCGCGACACCCTTCAGAACCCGCGCCGTGCGATACGTCAAACGCATCGAAACACCCTCTAGCGGATCACCCGCCACCCGCTCCATTACGACCGACTCACACCGAGCAGCCGAGACTCTGGCGGGCGCGGGACGAGACAGCTCACGGCGCGCCGCGGCGGCACCCAGGTAGGGCAGCACGATCATCCCCATCAACTCCCCGAGGAGCTCGGTGAGCGGCTTGCGCTCGCCCCGCAGCAGCCGCGTGTGGACGATCGCGAACGCCGCCCCCACCAAGCCCTCCGCGGTCAGCGGCGTACACCCCACGCCCCGCGCGCCCTCCAAGCGACCCTCATCCACCACCGCCGCCAAACGTGCCAGGATCCCCTCGCGACGCTCAAACACCGCCTCCCCGCCGCGCGACGCGTACACCACACACACCCGCGCCAACACCGGCTCACGGTCCAAGAACGCGAGGATCGTCCACAACCCCCTCCGCACCCGCTCACGCCACGCGAGCCCGTCGAGCTCCGCGGCGGCGAGCTCCCCCTCGACCAGACCCACGACATCCTCCAGCACCGCCGCAAGACACCCATCGCGGTTCGTAAACAGCTCATAGAACGTGCGCCGCGAGATCCTCGCGCGAGCGGTGATGTGCCCCACCGTCGCCCCGGAGTACCCCACCTCCTCGACCGCCCGCACCGCCGCCGCCAACAGCCGCGAACGCTGCATCTCAGCGACCTGCGCGCTCGGGACACGCACACGCTCACGCACAGGCATCACGCCACGCCCCCCACGACGTGCCCCGCGCACGGCCAGGCCGAACGAAACCCTCCCCGGTGCGGGGAGACCGCATGGCCCAGACCGGGCCGGCCGGCGGAGCTCTCAGGCCTTAGCCCGAGAGAACAAGAGAGAGAGAGAGAGAGAGAGATGCGTCAGGCCGCTGACGCATCTAGGTACGCCACCCAGATCCGCGGCAGGCATCCCCGGCATGTTAATCCCTCTCGAAACCACGCTAAATCAACTCCCTCATGCGTTCTGACCCAGTCCCTCTCGCTACCCTGAACACCCTGCTAGCGCTTTGAGTCAACCACAAGGCGGAATGACCCAACCAGACCCTATGTCTTGCCCCGGCAACCCACCTCGAGGCGCCCGGACGCATCTATTGTAAGCACACCCCGAACCTGATGTCAAGCCCCACCCCGATCAAACCCCAGTTTCCTTATTGGCAAGGCCGGGCGAGTCAGTTCCGGGCCATCTTCACATTGCAGCGCGCAGCGTGAAGATGCTTGCAGACGACCACGTAGCCCGGGCGGGGTTGGTAGCGGGCGTTCATCAGGCCCGCGTCGAAGCGGGTCCTGGGTGTGCCGCCGGTCCAGTCGTAGATGTACAGGCGCTTGACCCGCGGCTCTGAGGCCGCGACGCCGAACATGTAGTGGAGCACCTTCGCGGCGCGCGTGAGGCCGGAGCCGTGGTTGTTCGGGAAGGCGCCGCCGAACTTCACGATCCCGCCGGTCTCGGTGAGCCACACTTCGCCGCCGAGGTCCGCGGCGAGGTCGCGCGTGCGCCAGCTTTCCATGCGGTTGAGGTCGGAGTAGTCGTGCAGGCCCCACACCGTCGGCATCACCGTCCGCAGGCGGTATATCTCGCGCTTGAATTCCGCGATGTAGCCGATCGTCGGGTAGATGTCGTCCTGGTCCAGCACGTCCAGGCCGACCACCGTGCAGGGGATGCAGTCGCGCTTCAGCGCCTGGTAGTACTTCGCGTCTTCGACCGCCGTCGGGCTCGAGAACTGCGCCGCGCCGCTGTGCACGTTGCCGCGGTTGGCCTCGTCCCACGCCTGGTATTCCCTGACGTGCGGGAACAGCTTGATGAACTTCCCCACGTCGCGCTTGTACGTGGTGACGCTCGGCATCCTCGACGGCGTGTGCTCGGAGTGGTAGAAGGCCACGAGCACCCGTTGGTGCTGCGCTTCAGCCACGCGAATCCATTCCTTGGCGCGCTGCAGCTCGTCCGGGCGCGCGGCCGCGTCGTAGGGGACGACGTCGCGCACGATCCGCGTGTGCAGTTGCTTCCACAACGGGTTGGAGAACATCTCGACCTGGTCGTCGCCGACGCCGGTCATGAAGGACGGCCCGCGGTAGCGCGCAGCGGTCGCCGTGGTGGCAGAGGACGCCGTGGCGATCGCGGCGCCGGCCGCAATCGACCTGCGGGCGATGGGGCGCGTCTTGGGTGTCGTGGCGGCAGAGAGCGCCGAGGCGGTCGGGGCCTCAACGGTGCTGGCGGAGAGGTGCACAGACGGGCTGCCGGCCGGTGCGGCGAGGGTCCAGGCGAGCGCCAGGGCGCCTATCGACACGGCGCAGAGCAGCAGGAGTGTGGACCTGCGGGGAAGGTATGCGGGCATATGCATCCGAACAGACTAGGCGTCCGGGGGTTGCGCTCGCGCCGCTTGCACAGAGGCTTGCGCGCCAGCGCCCGCGGACGGAGCCCGGGCCTGCGCGGAGGCTTGGGCGGTGGCGTCCGGGGTCTGCGCCGAGGCTTGCGCGCCGGCGCCCGCGGAGCGCAGCACGATCACCTCCCCCGGGACGTTCGTGAGCAGCCACGCCACGGCCTCCGGGGTGAAGCCCTCCCCCGAGCTGTCCGCGCCCGCCGCCACCACCATCCGCTCGAAGCGCTCGTGCGCGATCAGCTCCCGCAGCGCGTGGCGCACCGTGCGCCCGCGCTCGATGCGCGAGTCGACCGGCACCTCCGCGCGGGCCGCGCGCTGCTCGATCGCCTCCAGCATCGGCAGCGCCACGTCGCACTCGCTGCGCAGCGGCACGTCCACCGACAGGCGCAGCGGCACCAACGCCAGGTACACCGGCATCAGCGTCGCCCCCTCCGCGCGCGCCAGCCGCAGCGCGGCCGCGAGCGTGGGCTCCGAGAGCCCCTCGCCCGTGAACGGGAACGCGATCCTGCGCACCCGCTCGCGGCCGCGCAGCGCGCGGTTGCGCCGCCAGCGCTCGAGGCCCACGGCGCTCGCGAAGCCGACCGCCAGCGCAGCCACGATCAGGACGGCGGCGAGCGGGGTCATAGAACCGCCCCCTCCTCCGGCTCCGCCTCGACCTCGCCGGCCCGCGGGCGCAGCGTGCGGTCGGCGACGATCCGCAAGTCCACCCCCGGCAGGCCTTTCAAGAGACGGAACGGCAGCGCCGGCTGGGTCAGCCTGCGCCACGCGCTGCGCGGCTTGGGCGTGCCCATCAGCAGGTAGGTCGTCCCGCGCGAGCGCGCCACCCCGATCGCCGCGTCCGCCACGTCGTCGCCCTCCTCCAGCAACAGGTGCGCGCCGAGCACCGAGGCCAGGCGCCGCAGCGCCTCCAGCTGCTCGCGCTCCTCACGGCTCGGCGTCGCCCCCGGCGCCAGCACCACGAGCAGGTCGAGCTCCGCTCCGAGGCGCTGTGCCGAGCGCCACGCGCGGCGCACCACCCGCTGCGAGCGCGGGGTCGGCGTGACGAGCGCGAGCAGCCGCTCGGAGATCACCTGCGGGGCGGTCCGGGCGACCAGCCGATCCTCGCGCCGGCCGACCACGGGGACCTCGCGCACGAGGCGCTCGAGCTCCACGCCCTCCGCCACCTGGCGCAGCGCCGTCTCGCGCAGCGCTGAGAGGTTCTCGATCTTGAAGAAGTTGCCGAGCGCCGCCTGCACGCGCTCGGCCGGGTACACCTTGCCGGCGCGCAGTCGCGCGATCAGCGCCTCCGGCGTGACGTCGACGAGCACCATCTCGTCCGCGGCGGAGAGCACCGCGTCGGGGATCGTCTCGCGCACCCGCACGCCCGTCAGCTGCGTCACCTGGTCGTTGAGGCTCTCCAGGTGCTGGACGTTGACCGTGGAGAACACGTCGATCCCCGCCGCGAGCACGTCGCGCACGTCTTCGTAGCGCTTCTCGTGCTCCACCCCAGGCGCGTTCGTGTGCGCGAGCTCGTCGATCAGGCACAGCTCCGGCGCGCGCGTCAGGATCGCGGGGAGGTCCAGCTCCTCCAGCTCCGTGTCGCGGTAGCGCACCCGCCGGCGCGGCACCGCCTCCAGGCCCTCGGCCTGCGCGACGGTCTCCGCGCGGCCGTGCGGCTCCAGGTAGCCGATCGCCACGTCGCGGCCCGCCTCCGCCTCCGCCTGGCCCTCCTGGAGCATCCGGTACGTCTTGCCCACGCCCGCCGCCATCCCGACGAATACCTTGAGGTGTCCACGATCGGATGGCACGATCCGACATTCTCCTTTACGCGGCGGGGGATCGCGGCGTCGGGTAGAGTTTGGCGCGGAGAGCCGGGAAGCCTGGTCGGCGTGCCACTGCCCGTGGAGGCAATCGTGACCAGGAACCAGCTCGAGATCGCCGGATTGCACGCTCGGAAGCGACGATGACCTCTGGCGCTCTGCTCGTCGCGGTCTTCGCGGCCGGCGTCGTCGTGAGCCTCGGCTCCAGCTGGGTGCTGGTCACCACGCTCGAGCGGGTCGGGGCGCGGCTCGGCCTCTCCGAGGCGCTGCTCGGGATGCTCGCCGCGATGGCCGCCGACTCGCCGGAGATCACCGCCGCGGTGACCGCGCTCGCCAGGCACGACACGCACATCGGCGCCGGCGTCGTGCTCGGCTCGAACGTGTTCAACCTCGCGGCGCTACTCGGCCTCTCCGCCGTCGTCGCCGGCCGGATCGTCCTGCACCGGCGGGTGATCGAGCTGGGCGGCGCGGTGGCGCTGTGGACCGCCGTCGCGTGCCTGCTGGTCGTGGTCGGAATCCTCTCGCCGCTCGCCGGGCTGCTTGCCGTGCTGGCGGTGCTCGTGCCGTACCTGGCGATCCTCGGCATCGGTCTGCCGCGGATCGAACGCCTGAGGCTCCCCAACTCGTGGGCCGGCTGGCTGGCGGAGGCGGTCAGGGAGGAGGAGCAGGAGCTCGAAGTCGCGATCCACCCGACACGCGGGCACACGCGCGACGCCGTGCTGGCCGCGCTCGCCACGCTCGTCGTCGTCGGCGCGAGCATCGCGATGGAGCGCACCGCCTCGGAGCTCGGCGCGCGCCACGCCGTCCCGGGAATCGTTATCGGCGGTCTGGTGCTCGCCGCGGTCACGAGCCTCCCCAACGCGGTCGCCGCCGTTTACCTCGGCGCGCGCGGCCGCGGCACGGCGGTGCTCAGCACCGCGCTCAACAGCAACGCGCTCAACGTCCTCGCGGGACTCCTGATCCCGGGGGCGATCGTCGGCTTGGGCGCGCCGTCGGGGCAGACGACGTTCGTCGCCGCCTGCTACCTCGGCCTGACCGCCGCCGCGCTCGGGATCGCCTACCTCGATCGCGGCCTGCGCCGTCTCCCCGGCGCGCTGATCATCGCCGCCTACGCGGCCTTCGCGATGGTGCTCCTGGTAAACACCTGATAGCTCAGGCGAACAGCTTGTCCACCGCCACGCTGAAGCCCGGCACGGCGTCGCTCAGGTCGAGCGTCTCCTCGCCGCTGTGGATGTGCGCGTTGCCCTGCCCGCGGTAGACGGTCGCCGTGCGCTTCGGTGGATCGAGCACCAGCACTGCGATCGTTCCGGCCGCGAGCCATTCCAGGGCCTTGTCCTGTACCTCGTGGAAGCTGTCGTTGGGTGAGACGACCTCCACCGCGAAGTCGGGCGCCCCGGGCCAGTACTTGACCGTCCTGCCGACCTTCTCCGCGCGCTCCTTGGAGACGAATGCCGCATCAGGAGCACGCACGGTGTCGGGATCGCTCGAGAGGACGAACCCCGTCTCGGCACCAACCGCCACGCCACTCCCGGTCTCCTCGGCATACGCGTCGAGCAGACGCCCAAGCCGCACCGCCACGCGGCCATGCTCGAAGCCGGCCGGAGTCATCGTCCGCAGCTCCCCCCGCACCAGCTCGTGGCGCATCCCATCGTCGGGCATGTGCAACAGCTCATCGGCTGTGATGATGACAGGAGTCTCGGTGACAGCCACCCTGATGAGGCTACCTTGCGCCGGCGCAAAGCACAAGCGCCAGCTCTACGCCCCAAGCCTCAAAACCCCCCTCGGCCAGCCCTGACGGGCCGTCCGGGATCCCCCAGAGGGGGAAGGCTACCCCCCGAGCAGGTTGTGCACGATCAGGTCGATCAGCTTGATCCCGATGAACGGCGCGATGAGACCGCCGAGGCCGTAGATCCAGAGGTTGCGCCGCAACAGCGCGCTCGCGCCGATCGGGCGGTAGCGCACGCCGCGCAGCGAGAGCGGGATCAAGAGCGGGATCACGATCGCGTTGAAGATGATCGCCGAGACGATCGCCGAGCGGGGGCTGCCGAGGTCCATGACGTTGAGCACGTGCAGCGGGCCCTTTGATTCGCCGGACGCTGCGTAGGTGCTGATGAACACCGCCGGCAGGATCGCGAAGTACTTGGCGACGTCGTTGGCGATCGAGAAGGTGGTGAGCGCGCCGCGCGTGATCAACAGCTGCTTGCCGACCTCGACGATCTCGATCAGCTTCGTCGGGTTGGAGTCCAGGTCGACCATGTTGCCCGCCTCGCGCGCCGCCTGGGTGCCCGTGTTCATCGCCACGCCCACGTCGGCCTGCGCGAGCGCCGGCGCGTCGTTGGTGCCGTCACCCGTCATCGCCACGAGGCGCCCGTCCTGCTGCTGCTCGCGGATCAGCGCGAGCTTCGCCTAGGGGGTCGCTTCGGCGAGGAAGTCGTCCACACCGGAC
>JBOGYA010000061.1:0-12198 GCA_050696515.1 Solirubrobacteraceae bacterium | reverse complement strand
ACTCGACACGCCCAGCACCCCACCCGTGACGCCCCGAGAGCGCCACACGCCCCACCCCCAACCAGGCCACAGCCAGGTCACCCCAGCCACCCCACTTGACAAACCCACCCCCATATGAGGACGCAGTGAGCGAAGTGTGCTCTGCACACGAGCGATCGAGGACGCCGCCTGGCGCCGGTCAGCGGCCGCTAGGAGGAGCCGATCGCGATGCCGATCGATAGCGCGATCGCGCCGCCGACGGTCACCACGAGCAGCGAGGAGCGCATCGAGACGTTCAGAAAGCGTTTGCGCACCCACGCGATCGCGAACAGCTCGACCGCCACGACGCACCCCGCGACCAGCAGGGCTTTGTGGACGTCGCTGATGAAGAACGGCAGCGTGTGGAAGATTCCTCCCAGGGTGGTCATCCCGCCGGTGATCGCGCCGCGCACCACCGCCGACCCGCGGCCGGTCAGCTCGCCGGTGTCCGACAGCGCCTCCGACCAGCCCATGCTCACGCCGGCGCCCAGGGCCGTGGAGAAGCCGACGAGCAGCGCGACGCGCGAGTTCGACGAGATCGCCGCGGCGAAGATCGGCGGCAGCGAGGAGACGGTGCCGTCGATCATGCCCACGAGCGCGGGCTGCACGACGCGCAGCACGAAGTCGCGCTCGTCGGGGAAGCCGGCGCGGTGGATGAGGCGGGCGATCAGCGAGCCGTGTACCGGCACGGGCACGGGTGGGGCGTTGGCGTCCATACCACGCTTTATAGAGCCCGCGCCGGTTCGGGCTCCCTAATGCGGCGGGGGCGGACAGGCCCTCCCCCCTCCCGGTTTAGTTGGTGTCTACGAGAGGACCGCGAGACCGCTCAAGAGCGCACTGGCCCTCAGGCGTGAGCCGTGGAGGACGGCTTCCAGGATTCCGGGGCGATCACTTGATTCGGATCCCCGCCCACCCAGTCGAGCTCGGTCCCGCAGCGGGTGCAGAGCGCGTCGTAGATCTTGGTGACGCGCCCGCAGCGCGGGCACTGGCGGCGCAGCTCGTTGCTCTCGAAGCGGTAGACGATCGCCGCAAGCAGACCGAGGATGGGAACGAGCCCGGAGATCAGGAACCACAGGACGAAGGAGGAGCCCTTGACCCGGCCGACGATTCCGCCGGCCAGCGCGAAGCCGAGCGCGATCGCCACGTAGCCGCCCATCGCCCACTCCTACAGCAGCACCCGCACAGCCCAAACGACAGCTGCGACCGCGAGCACTACCACGATGATGCCAGAGAAGAAGGTGATGATGCCGATCACGAAGTGCAGCAGCACCCAGGCGGCGACCGCCAGGATCAGCACCGCGACGATCATGCGCCCAAGCGAGGAGCCCGAGGAGGGTGGTGAAGAGGTCTCGTTCATACGATCAGCGTAGAGGGTAACGGCCGCAAACGGAAGCGCCCATCGGTTGCAGTGCGGCCGGGCGTGGCTGCACCGCGCCCGGCCGCATGCGTACTGCTCCGCCGACCCGCGGTCGAGGGGAGCCGCGGAGGCGAGATTCATGAAGCATCTTGGCGCCCGCGGAGCCGGCCGCCTTTGGCCGGAAGTCCAAGATGTGCACAGAGGCCGTGTCGCGGTTGCCGGGCGGGCCTCAGCGCCCGAGCTGCTCGTGCACGAGCCGGGTGACGGCGCCCCCCTCGGCGCGGCCCTTGGTCTCGCGCATCACGTGGCCGACAATCGGCCCGATCGCCTTGGCGTTGCCGGCGCGCACGTTCGCGGCTGCCTCGGGGTGAGCGGCGAGCGCGGCGGCGACGATCGCCGCGAGCTCCTCCTCGCCGTCCATCGCCGCGAGGCCCTCGCTCTGCACGATCGCGAGCGGATCGCCCCCCTCGGCGAGCAGGCGGTCAAGCACCTGCCGGCCGGCGCCGACGCTCACTCGCTTGGCGGTTACAAGCCCGACGAGAGCAGCGAGCGCGGCGGGCTGGACGAGCGACTCGCGCGGGTCCTGCCCATCGGGGAGGCGCGCGAGGAGGTCGCCGGCGATCCAGTTGGCGAGCGCCTGGGGCGAGACCGCGGACGCAGAGGCGGCGGCGGCGGCAGAAGCGGCATCGGCGGCGGGGGTGGGAGCGGAGTCGGCTAGAGCGGTGTCGGCAACGGCGGAGGCGGCGAGCGCGGCCTCGAAGTAGTCGCCGAGCTCGGCGCGGAACGCGAACAGGCGGGCGCTCTCGGCGGAGAGGCCGACCTCGCGCTGCAGGCGCTCCGCCCGCTCGGCGGGCAGCTCCGGCAGGGCGGCGCGGGCGCCGTCGCGCAGCTCGGCGGTGATCGCGACGGGCACGAGGTCGGGCTCGGGGAAGTAGCGGTAGTCGTGGGCCTCCTCCTTGGAGCGCAGCGAAGTGATGCGCTCGGAGGAGGGGTCGAAGTGCAGAGTCTCCTGTTCCACCTTCCCCCCACCGCGCAGGATCGCCTCCTGGCGGGCAACCTCCGCGCGGATGCCGCGTTCGATGAAGCGGAAGGAGTTCATGTTCTTCAGCTCCGTCTTGACGCCGAGCTGCTCGGTGCCGGCGGGCCGCAGGGAGATGTTGGCGTCGCAGCGCAGCGAGCCCTCCTCCATGTTCACGTCGGAGACGCCGAGCTGGCGCATGGTGGCGCGCAGCAGCCGCAGCCACTCGCCGGCGGCCTCGGCGGAGCGCAGGTCCGGCTCGGTGACGATCTCCGCCAGCGGCGTGCCGCCGCGGTTGAAGTCGACGACGCTCGCTTCGGAGCCGTGGATGCGCCCGGAGGCGCCGGCGTGCACGAGCTTGGCGGCGTCCTCCTCGAGGTGCACGCGGTGGATGCGCACGTCCCCGAGGCGCCCGCCGCGGCAGAGGGGCTCGTCGTACTGGGAGATCTGGTAGCCCTTGGGGAGGTCGGGGTAGAAGTAGTTCTTGCGGTGGAAGACCGAGCGCGGGGCGAGCTCAGAGCCGAGCGCGAGGCCGATCATCAGCCCGAAGTGCACGGCGCGGGCGTTGGCGACCGGCAGGGAGCCGGGCAGCCCGAGGCAGACGGGGCAGGTACGGGTGGTGGGGGGCTCACCGAAGGAGAGCTCGCAGCCGCAGAACATCTTCGTGGCGGTCGCGAGCTGGATGTGGATCTCCAGGCCGATGACGGGCTCGTACTCGACGGCGCTCATGCGCGCGCCCTCGACCCGTCGAAGCCAAACGCGCCCTCCAGCGCGTACGCGGCGTCGAGCAGGCGGTTCTCGCTGAACACGGGGCCGGCGATCTGCAAGCCGACGGGCAGGCCCGCGGAGAGGCCGCAGGGCAGCGAGAGCGCGGGGATGCCGGCGAGCGACATCGGGACGGTGCAGAAGTCGTTGACGTACATCGACCAGGGGTCGCCGGTGCGCTCCCCCAGCGCAAAGGCGACGGACGGGGAGGTGGGGGTCACGATGAAGTCGACCTCCGCGAAGGCGGTGGCGAAGTCCTCGGCGATCTTGGTGCGCACCCGCTGGGCGCGCCCGTAGTAGGCGTCGTAGTAGCCAGCGGAGAGGGCGTAGGTGCCCAGCATGATGCGCCGGCGGACCTCGGGGCCGAAGCCGTCGTGGCGGGTACGTGTGTACATGTCAAGGAGGTCCTCGGCGCCTGCGGCGCGCAGGCCGTAGCGCACGCCGTCGAAGCGGGCGAGGTTGGAGGAGGCCTCGGCGGGGGCGAGCACGTAGTAGGCCGCCAGCGCGTGCGGCGCGTGCGGCAGGCGGACGGTGTGAAGCTCCGCGCCGAGCTCAGTGGCGGCGGCGAGCGCGGCGTTGAAAGCCTCCAGCACGCCGCTGTCGATGCCCTCGCCGGTCAGCTCCTCGGGCACCCCCAGCCGCAGCCCGTCCAGACGCTCGGCGGTGGGTAGGACGATCGCCTCGGGGAAGCGCAGCGAGGTGGCGTCGCAGGCGTCCTGACCGACCATGTGCGCCAGCAGCAGCGCCGCGTCGGTAACGTCGCGGGTGAGCGGCCCAGCCTGGTCCAGGGAGGAGGCGAAGGCGATCATGCCGTAACGGGAGACGGCGCCGTAGGTAGGTTTGAGCCCGACGACGCCGCAGAGCGCGGCGGGCTGGCGGATCGACCCTCCCGTGTCGGTGCCGAGCGCCCACGGCGCGAGGCCGGCGGCGACGGCAGCGGCGCTGCCCCCGGAGGACCCTCCGGGCACGCGCGCGCGGTCCCAGGGGTTGAGGACGGGACCGAACGCGGAGTTCTCGTTGGAGGAGCCCATCGCGAACTCGTCCTGGTTGGTCTTGCCCAGCAGCGGCGCGCCGGCGGCGGCGAGGCGGGCGACGACGGTGGCGGTGTAGGGGGGGCGGTATCCCTCGAGAATGCGCGAGCCGGACTGGCTGGGCACGCCCTCGGTGCAGAAGAGGTCCTTGACCGCGAGCGGCACGCCGCGCAGGGGAGCCCCGGAATCGAGTCCCCCCCGCCCCACGGCCGGCACGTCGTCGGCGACCCAGGTGAAGCAGTTCAGGTCGTCCTGCGCCGCACGCTCCCGATAGATGGAGAACAGCTCGGACGGGCTCAGATCTCCCGCCTCGATCGCCGCGACCGCCGCCGCCGCCGACAGCCCGACCACGTCGGCGGCGCTCATGCCTGCGGGCTGGGGACGAGAAAGCCGTTATCGGCAACCGCGGGCGCGGAGGCCAGCGCGACCTCCCGCAGCAGCGAGGGGCGTGGGTCGTCGGGGCGCAGGCGGCCGGTGACCTCCACGACGTGGGAGGTCGGCGGCACCTCCTCGAGGTCGAGCTCGGCGATCCTGGCGATGTGGTCGAGCACGCCGGAGAGCTCGCGCGCCATCGACTCGACCTCGCCCTCATCAAGCCGCAAGCGGGCCAGGCGGGCGACGTGCAGGACTTCATCGCGGTCGATCACGGTGAGAGTCTATGCCGCCCGGCGCGAGGACCCGGCGACCGCGCCCCACAGCTCTTCGAAGGCGCCGTAGGCGACCACGAGGCAGGCGACGAACCCGAGGTAGAGGCCGAGCTCGGCGCCGTAGTGCAGGGATGTGGACCCGTAGGAGACGTCGACGCTGGGATGGTTCACGATCCGGTAGAGCACGAAGATCGCGCTCAGCCCGGCGGAGAGGGCCACGATCGCGCTCGCCGGGACGGGCAGGCTCGGCTCGCGCCAACTCGCCTGCGCGCCGGCGGCGAGCAGCGCGGCGAGGATCGTGAGCAGCAGCAGCCAGCGGGTGTGGGCGAGGCTGTGCCAGGCGTCGACGCCCAGGTTGAAGCCGTACGAGGCGCCGCCGACGGAGGTGCTGACGCTGACACCGAACCACTTGAAGAAGAACGTGAAGATGAACAGCGCGACCCCGCCGCCTCCCATCAGCCAGTGCGGGCGGCGCAGCAGTGCGAAGTCCAGATCCATCGCGAAGGCTCCGTGCGCGCTCGCCGGCCTCAGTGCGGCGACCGATCGGAGAGCGGACGGCGCGACGTGGAGGCGTCGGGGGGGTACAGGCCCGGGCGTTCGTCGCGCATCGACTGCCAACTGCCGATCAGCACGAAGAGCGCCCCGACGAGCGCGAGCCACGTGCCCGCGCACAGCTCGGTGGCGTGTTCGGGGCGCTCGAGCAGCCGCACGATCGCGGCGATGCACCCCACGATTCCGAACAGTGTGCTCCACACCGCGGCGGCGACAGGGATCGCGGTGGTGCGCTCAGTGACGGTTGCGAGCACGAGCGCCACGGCGCCGGCCGCGGCGAGGAGCAGCAGCGCGACGGCCGGCCCAAACGTGGCCCATGCGCCGAGCTTGCCCTGCGCGTTCTCATACCAGGGCAGCGTGAGCGCGACGATCAGGCAGACCGCACCGGCCAGCGCGATCAGCTCCCCCGCGCGCAGGCGGCGCAGGCTCATCTAACCCATCCCCGTCTGGCGGCGCGCGGCGCTCAGGGTGTTGCGCAGCAGCAGCGCGATCGTCATCGGCCCGACGCCGCCCGGCACGGGCGTGATCGCGGCGGCGTGCTCCGACACCGCGGCGAAGTCCACGTCGCCGACGAGACCGCTCGAGTTGCCGGCCTGCTCGGGAGTGAGCCGGTTCATGCCCACGTCGATCACCACCGCGCCCGGTTTGACGAACTCGCGAGCGATCAGGCGCGGGCGCCCGACGGCTGCGATCAGGATGTCCGCGCGGGCGCACACCGCGGCGAGGTCGCGGGTGCGGGAGTGGCAGGTGGTGACGGTGGCGTTGTCCTGGAGCAAGAGCTGGGCCATCGGCTTGCCGAAGAGGTTGGAGCGGCCGACGACCACCGCCTCAGCGCCTTCGAGCTCGACCCGCTTTCCGCCCGCCCACTCGACGCTCGCGAGCAGCTCCATCACCCCCAGGGGCGTGCAGGGCCGCAGGCCGGGCCGCCCGAGCGAGAGCAGGCCGGCGTTGACGGGGGTGAGACCGTCGACGTCCTTGCCGGGGTCGATCAGACCGGTGAGCGCGGGTCCGTCGAGGTGGGCGGGCAGGGGCAGCTGCAGCAGCACCCCGCTCACCGCGGGGTCTCCGTTGAGCGTGCCCAGCAGCGCCGCGACCTCCTCGTGGGTGGACTCGGCGGGCAGGCGCCGGTCGAAGGGGGCGATCCCCACCTCGGCGCACGCGCGCTGCTTGCCGGCGACGTACACCGCGGAGGCAGGGTCCTCCCCGACGAGCACCGTCGCGAGGCCCGGCGCGCGCCCGGCGCGCTCCGAGAACGCACGGACTTCCTCCGCCACCTGCGTGCGCACACGCGCGGCGACCGCCTTGCCGTCGATGATCGTGGCCCCCATCGGAGGGTGGATGGTAGTGCGGTCTCGGTCGCTCGTCCTCGCGGTGGCGGCATCGGCCATGGCCTCCCTCACCGGCATCGCGGCCCAGGCTCGCGCCGCGTGGGTGGGCGGGCTAGCAGCCGGTGACGCCGCGGCTCTGGCCCTCAACGCCGGGTGACGGGGGCGAACTCGGACATCAGCTTGCGTTCGGAGCCGTCGCGGGCGAAGCGCACGACGATCACCCCGTCGGGCTCCACACCGGTGACGACCCCCTCTCCGAAGGCGGCGTGGGCAACGTCCTCGCCCAGCCTGAAGGAGTCCGTGATTTGGCGCCCACCCACCCGCGCGGGATGGCCCGTGCCCGGGCGCCCGGCGCGCGCCCCGGGGGAGCGCTCGGCGGTGGCGCGAGCGGCGGCTGCCCAGCCGCCAGCGTGGGCGGATCGCAACCCGCCCAGGGCGCTCAGCCCATCCACGCCGCCCCCCCGGGCGGCGCTCGCGAGGAACACGGTCGCCTCCTCGCGTTCGGTCAGCGCGGCGGGAATCTCATCGAGGAAGCGGCTCGGCAGGCCGTACGCCTGCGCCCCGAACACCGCGCGGCGGCGCGCGTGGGTCAGGTAGAGCTTGCGCATCGCGCGCGTGACCCCCACGTAGAACAGGCGCCGCTCCTCCTCCAAGCCGCCTTCGTCCAGGGCGCGCGAGTGGGGGAACACACCGTCCTCGCAGCCCGTGATGAACACCGTGGGGTACTCCAGGCCCTTGGCGTTGTGCAGCGTCATCAACGTCACCAGCCCCTCGTCCTCGCTGCGGGAGTCGGCGTCGGCGACCAGCGCGATCTGCTGCAGGAACACCCCGAGCGTGCCCTGAGCACCGCCTTCGGCGGCGGTGCCCGACTCGGCGGTGGCGTCGAACTCGCGGCCGACCTCCACCAGCTCTTCGAGGTTCTCGGCGCGCCCCTGCGCCTCGATCGTCCGCTCCGCCTCGAGCGCCTCGACGTAGCCTGTCTGCGAGAGCACGGCCTCCAGCAGCTCGCCCACGGGGGCGTCCTGCTCCACGCGCGCGCGCAGCGCGTCCATCGTGTCCATGAAGCGCCGCAGCGCCTTCACCGCGGCGGCGCCGAGGCCGGGGATCGCATCGGCGGCGGACGCGGCCTCCCACACCGAGATGCCGACGGTGGCCGAGTGCGCGACGATGCGCCCGAGCGAGGTCTGTCCCAGGCCGCGCCGGGGCGAGTTGGCCACGCGCGTGAAGCTCACCACGTCGAAGGGGTTGGCCAGCCACGTGAGGTAGGCGATCGCGTCCTTGATCTCGGCGCGCTCGTAGAACTTCGTCCCGCCGATCACCTGGTAGGCGATCTCGTGGCGCACGAGCGTGTCCTCGAGCACGCGCGACATCGCGTTGGTGCGGTAGAGGACGGCGATCTCCGTGCGCGAGGCGCCCTCGTCGACGAGGCGCTCGATCTCGCCCACGACGAAGCGCGCCTCAGCGTGCTCGTCGTCGAGCTCGCGGACGCAGATCGGCTCGCCCGTGCCCAATTCGCTCCACAGACGCTTGGCGATCCCGCCGCGGTTGTTGGCGATCACCGCGTTAGCGGCCTTCAGGATCGTCTCGGTGGAGCGGTAGTTCTGCTCGAGCTTGACCACGCGCGCGTCGGGAAAGTCCTCTTGAAAGTCGAGGATGTTGCGGATGTCGGCGCTGCGGAAGCTGTAGATCGACTGCGAGTCGTCGCCCACCACCGCGAGGTTGCGGTGGCCCTCGATGTGGACCCGCTCCCCGCGCGCCGGCGCCTGGCGCCCGCCCCCGACGAGCAGCTGCAGGAAGCGGTACTGCGCGTGGTTGGTGTCCTGGTACTCGTCCACGAGGATGTGGCGGAAGCTGGAGGCGTAGCGCTCGCGGGCCTCCTCGAAGAGCTCCAGCAGGTTGACGGTGCGAAACAGCAGGTCGTCGAAGTCCATCGCGTTCATGCGGTGCAGGTCACGCTCGTACAGGCCGTACACCTCGCTCACCATCTCCTCGAAGGGGGAGCCCACCGCCTGGCCGTAGGCGGCGGCGTCCTTCAGCTTGTTCTTGGCGGCCGAGATCTGGTTGTGGATCGCCGCGGGGGTGTGGCGCTTGGGGTCGACTCCGACCGCGTCCATGCACCGTTTGGTCAGCCGGCGCGCGTCGGCCTGGTCGTAGATCGTGAACTGGCGCGTGTAGCCGAGGCGCTCCGCGTCGGCGCGCAGGATCCGCGCGCAGGCCGCGTGGAAGGTCATCAGCCACATGCCGCGCGTGCCATGGCCGAGCAGGCGCTCGACCCGCTCGCGCATCTCCTTGGCGGCCTTGTTGGTGAACGTGATCGCGAGAATCTCACCCGCCTGCGCCTGGTCGGTGTAGATCAGGAAGGCGACGCGATGAGTGAGCACGCGCGTCTTGCCGGAGCCGGCGCCGGCGAGGATCAGCAGCGGCCCCTCCCCGTGCGTGACGGCCTCCCGCTGGGGCTCGTTGAGGCCCTCCAGCAGCTCCTGGAGGTGCTCGGCGTGAGGGTTCTCGGCCATCTTCTTGAGCATAGTTGTGGCTCCGGCGCATTGGCCCAGCTCCCTAACGTGTTCGCCATGCCCCTGATCGAAGAGGTCCGCTCGAGCTGCGCGCAGATCGCAGCCCACGCGCGGTGGGTGCAGATCGACGAGAACGCGCTCGCCGGGGATGCGCTCGCGGCGATCGCCGCGCGGGGGCCAGGGCCGGCGCTCGACCCGGTGCGCCACTACCTGGAGGGGGAGCCCGCGGACGTGGCCGACTACCTGTTGGCACTCGACGCGATCAACTTCGGCTCGGGGTGGTTCCCCACGCTGCGCAAGCGTCTGGATGGCGGACACCCCGTGAGCGGGTACTTCACGGTGGCGTGGGCGCTCGCCGACCACGTGCGCGGGAATGGGCCCCCTACCCCTGCGTGGTTGCGCGGGGTCGATACCCGCACGGTCGCGCAGATCCTCGACCAGCCGCCCAGCCACGAGCTGATGAGCCTCTACGCTCAGGCGCTGCGCGAGCTCGGGCGCTTCCTCGGGGACCGCCGCGCGTTGGACGTGGTGGCGCAGTGCGGCGGCTCAGCGCGTGCTCGACACCCGCCTATGGAACCTCGGCCAGGCACCCGAGTACAAGGCCCGGCCGCGGCACCGGTGCCGGTGCGTTTACTACTGAAGGCGACTATACTGACTGCATTGCAATCAACGCTTGCGAAGACAAAGGTAACGGCGATGGCGACGCTAACCATTCGTGGACTCGACGATGAGACAAAGACCAGGCTGCGCGTAAGGGCTGCGCGCCACGGGCGTTCGATGGAGGCCGAGGTGCGCGCCATCCTCGAAGACGCGCTGCCCTTCGAGTCGTCATCAGGCGGTCTCGGCAGTCGCGTTCACGCTCGATTCGCGGCGATCGGCGGGATGGAGCTCGATCCGCCCGTTCGGCGCGAGGCCCCACGCGCGGCGAGCTTGCAAGCTTGATCCTGCTGGACACCAACGTCCTCTCTGAGCTCGTCCGTCGCAAGCCCGACGAAGGGGTGATGAGCTGGATCGACTCGCTCGACGCGGCCGCGGTCGCAACTACCGCGATCACGGCCGCCGAGCTGCGCTACGGGGTTGCCCGCCTACCGGCGGGGAGACGCAGGGATCTGCTGGGTGAGGCCGTTCGTGGGCTGCTCGAGGACGATCTCAGCGGTCGTGTCGAGTCATTCGATGCAAGCGCCGCCACTCACTACGCCGTCATCGTCAGCGATCGAGAGAGAGCCGGTCGTCCGATCAGCGTCGCTGATGCGCAGATAGCGGCGATCTGCCGCAAGCTCGGAGCGCAGCTCGCCACACGAAATACCGGTGACTTCCAGGCCACCGGGATCGATCTCATCGACCCGTGGCGCCCTCGATGAGCGCCCCCGAGGATCACCCCCGCGGAGCTCGGCCCTTCACGGGCCGCAGCGGCCGCGCCTTCGCGCCGCTCACCCCCCCGCGGGGTTTGGGCCCTTCACCGGCCGCAGCGGCCTGACGTTTGCCGCGGGGGGCTCCACGCGCCCGCCGGAGAGCTCGCCCACCGCGCGCTCCAGGGCGCAGATGCGGCTGGAGAGCCCTCCGATCGCCTCCGCGATCGGGTCCGGCAGGTGGATCCAGTCGGCGTCCGGGCCCTCGGGTCGGCGGCCGTCCACGCGCACCGGGTGGCCGGGGTTGCCCACCACCGTGGAGTTGGGCGGCACGTCGGTGATCACCACCGTGTTGGCTCCGATCTTCGCGCCGTGGCCCACCGTGATCGGCCCCAACAGCTTCGCGCCCGAGCCGATCGTCACGTTGTCCTGCACCGTGGGGTGGCGCTTGCCCGTGGCGAAGCCCGTGCCCCCCAGCGTCACGCCCTGGTAGAGCGTCACGTCGTCGCCGATGCTCGCCGTCTCCCCCACCACCACCCCCGTGCCGTGGTCGATGAACAGGCCCTTGCCGATCTGCGCCGCCGGATGGATCTCGATGCCAGTCAGCGTCCGCGTTAGCATCGCAAGCGTACGCGGCAGCAGCGGCACCCCCGACTCGTACAGCGCGTGGGCCACCCGGTGGGAGAGCAGCGCGTGGATACCTGGCCACGTCGCCACGATCTCCGCCGGCCCCACCCCGCGCGCCGCGGGATCGCGCTCGCGCGCCGCGGCCACATCCCGGCGCAGCTCCTTGACGACCCCCGCGAAGGTGCCCAGCCCGAGCATCCCCACAGGGTAGCGCGGGTGTTGCGGCCCCTGATGATGCGCTTCGGCGATCAAGCGCGTCGCTGCTGCCGACACACGGTCAGTTGATCGCGGTAGATGCCTCGAGTGCTATGCCGCTGGTGGCCTCCGCCCATCGCTCGTCGGCCAAGGGCGCGGCGTTGAGCTCGTCTCGGCGGCTGCACCAATCCGGCAGGAAGCCGTCCATGAGCTTCGTGAATCGCTCCCCGTGATCGCGCTCGAGCAGGTGCGTCAGCTCGTGGACGACGATGTACTCCAGGCAGCGCGGGTGCTTCTTGGCGAGCTCCAGGTTGAACTGGATGTGGCCCGTCTCACGGTTGCACGAGCCCCACTTGGTCTTCATGCGCCGGATGCTCCAGCGCGGCACGGTCCTGCCGATGGCCGGCTCCCACTTCTCGATGAGCGGGGGGATCGCGACGCGCAGCCGGTCGCGCTGCCACTCCCGCAGCAGCCTCAGTCGTGCGGGGGTGTCGGTGTTCGGCGGAACGCACAGCAGCAGTCGCTTGCCCTCCAGCTCGATGCATGGCCGTCCCGGTCGCTCCACGACCAAGAGCCGGTGGCGCCCCCCCGAGACGTAATGGGACTCGCCGGTCACCATCTCGCGTGAGGACTGGCGCACCGCGTCCTGCAGCTGCTTGCGCTGGCGCTTGATCCAAGGCAGCCGCTGGATGACGGCGAGCCTTACGTGCTCGTCGTCGAGACGCCTTGGGGCGGCTACGCGGACCCTGCCGACGGGTGGGTAGACAGCGATGTGAAGGTTCTTGATGTCCTTGTAAA
>JBOGYA010000060.1:0-12199 GCA_050696515.1 Solirubrobacteraceae bacterium | reverse complement strand
ACGCCATGTGCGCGAGCCGGTGCGGTTCGCCGACGGCGTTGGCTGCCTGAGCGGCCAAGGCGTGCGGAGCTTCCTGGAGCTGGGGCCGGAGGGTGTGCTCAGCGCGATGACGCTGGACTGCCTGCCAGGCACAGACGCCGGCGAGGGGAGCGAGGCCTCCGTGCTCGCGGTCCCCGTGCTGCGCGAGGGGCGACCCGAGGCGCGGGTGCTGATGGGCGCGCTGGCGGAGGTGTGGGTGCGGGGGGTGGACGTCGATTGGGGGGCCGCCTTCCGGGGCACCGGTGCCAAGCGGATCTCGCTGCCGACGTACGCTTTTCAACGCCGCCGCCACTGGCTGCCGGCGCTGAGGGGAGGCGCGGGAGACCCGACCGCGATCGGCCAGGCACCGGCGGGTCATCCTCTGCTTGGTGCGGAGGCCGCTGCGGCTGCTGGCGAGGAGTGGTCGTTCACGGGGGGGTTGCTCTGCGTGGATTGGACCCCGATCGCGGGTGCGTCGGCGGCCCCCGCCACGTCCGCTGCGAGCGCGGAGGCGGGATCGGCCTCCGGGGGGCGTGCGCCCGGTGGGTGGGCGGTGGTGGGCGCCGGCGGGAGCGACCTGGCGGAGAGGCTCGACGGGGCCATGGGGGTGGGGGACTCGGCCGCTGGCCGAATCGCGGTCTACGCGGATCTGGCCGCGCTCGGGGAGGCCGTCGAGCGGGGTGAGGAGTCCCCCGGGGCGACGGTGCTCGTTGACTTGATGCTTGGCGGCGTTGGCTGCGCGGGTGGCGATCGCGGTGTGCCCGGCGCCGGGGAGGAGGTGGCGGGCGACGTGCCGCGGGCCGCGCACGAGAGCTCCCGCCGGGTGCTGGGGCTGGTGCAGGAGTGGCTCGGCGACGAGCGGCTTGCGAACGGCCGGCTGGTGCTGTTGACGTGCGGTGCCGTGGCTGTGGGGAAGGAGGAGCGGGCGCTGGATCTCGCGGCGGCGCCGGTGTGGGGGCTGGTGCGCTCCGCGCAGGCGGAGAGCCCGGGACGGTTTGTGCTCGTCGATCTCGACGGCAGCGAGCGCTCCTGGCGCGCGCTAACGGCCGCGCTTGCCTGCGATGAGCCGCAGCTTGCGCTGCGCGAGGGGGTGGCGTCCGCGCCACGACTGGCACAGGAGGAGTCCAGCGCCGGGTCGGGGTCCGCGGAGGGGCTCTCACCGGAGCGGGCGGACCTGCGGGGCACGGTGCTGGTCACGGGCGGCACGGGCGGGTTGGGCGCGCTGGTGGCCAGGCATCTGGTGGTCGAGCGTGGGGTGCGCAGCCTGGTGCTGGCGAGCCGGCGGGGACGGGAGGCGCCAGGCGCGCTCGAGCTCGAGGCGGCGCTGCGTGAGCTCGGCGCCGAGGTGGCGGTCGCGGCGTGTGACGTGAGCGATCGGAGTGAGCTGGAGGGGGCGATCGAGCTGGTGCCCGAGCGCTATCCGCTGTGTGGAGTGGTGCACACGGCCGGAGTCCTGGACGACGGGGTGATCGGCTCGTTGACGGGAGCGCGGCTGGATGCAGTGCTGGCGCCGAAGGTCGACGCGGCGTGGCACCTGCACGAGCTGACGAGGCGGATGGAGCTGGAGCTGTTCGTCTTGTTCTCCTCGGCCGCCGGCGTGGTCGGGAGTCCTGGGCAGGGCAACTACGCGGCGGGGAACGCGTTCCTGGACGTGCTGGCGGCGCACCGCCGCTCACAGGGCTTGGCGGGAGTGTCGATCGCGTGGGGGGCGTGGGCCCAGGACACCGGCATGACAAGCCATCTCGGTGAGGCTGGACGCAGGCGCATGGAGCGTGCCGGTCTGTTGGCGCTCTCCGCCGAGGAGGGCCTCGAGCTGCTGGACGCCGCGGGCGCGAGCGGCGCGGCGCAGGTGGTCGCGATGCATCTGGACGGCAGGGCGCTGCGCGCTCTGGCCGAGGCCGAGCTGCTGCCGGCGCTCTTCAGAGGCCTGGTTCGCGTGCCCTCGCGCCGCTCCGATGGCGGTGCGTCGCTCGCCCGGCGCCTGGCCGACCTCAGGGAGGCCGACCGCGAGCGCGTGGTGCTCGAGCTGGTGTGCGGTGAGACCGCCGCCGTGCTGGGGCACCCATCGCCGGACGCCGTCGATTCCCAGCAGGCGTTCAAAGACATGGGGTTCACCTCGTTGATGGCGGTCGAGCTTCGCAACCGGCTGAGCACGGCGACCGGGCTGACGCTGCCCACGACGCTGGTGTTCGACTACCCGGACCCCGCGGCGCTCGCCGGCTTCGTGCTCGGCGGGATCGATGGCGGTCAGAGCCGCCCCGCGGCGGCGTCGGCGGACGCGGAGCTCATCGCGCTGGAACGCGCGATCGCGGCTGCATCCTCAGATCCCGGGGAGCGAGTCAAGATCGAGGCGCGCCTGCAAGCGCTCTTGTCCGCTGTGAGCGGCGTGCAGGGAGCGGACGACGCCGTCGCGGTGGCGCAGGCAATCGAGTCCGCGACGGCCGATGAGGTGATCGCGTTCATCGACGGCCAGCTTGGTCGCGGCGACTCGCCCGATCTCGATCGGACACCACAGGAGTAGGGGGGCTGCCTTGGCTGACGATCGACAGCTGCTGGACTATCTGAAGAAGGTCACCATCGAACTGCACGATGCCCATGCCCGCCTGCGGGACGTGCAGGCACGCAGCCATGAGCCGATCGCGATCGTGGGTATGAGCTGCCGGTATCCCGGTGGCGTGAGCTCGCCCCAGGAGCTGTGGGAGCTCGTCGCCCGCGGTGGTGACGCGATCTCCGGGTTCCCGGACGATCGGGGCTGGGATTTGGGATCGCTCGGTGGACCGGATGCTCCCGCGGGTGCCGGTCCGGTGGGCCAAGGCGGGTTCGTGGACGACGTGGGAGCGTTCGACGCGGGCTTCTTCGGGATCGGCCCGCGCGAGGCGCTGGCGATGGATCCGCAGCAGCGGCTGCTGCTCGAAGCGTCGTGGGAGGCGCTCGAGCACGCGGGCATCGACCCGTTGTCGTTGCGGGGCACCCATACAGGGGTGTTCGCGGGGGCCAGCGGCTCTGACTACATCGCCGGTCTGCATGAGCTTCCCGAGGATGTCGTGGGGTACATGGCCACCGCGGTCTCCGGCAGCGTGGTCTCGGGCCGGGTGTCGTATGTGCTCGGCTTGGAGGGTCCGGCGGTGACGGTGGACACGGCGTGCTCCTCCTCACTGGTGGCCTTGCATCTGGCGTGTGGTGCGTTGCGCGGGGGTGAGTGCTCGCTCGCGCTCGCCGGAGGGGTGACGGCGATCACGAGGCCGATGGTGTTCTTGGCGCTGGACAGTCAGGGCGCGTTGGCGGGAGATGGGCGGTGCAAGTCCTTCGCGGACGCCGCGGATGGCACAGGCTGGGCCGAGGGCGTGGGCATGGTGCTGCTGGAGCGTCTCGCGGACGCGCGGCGCAATCGCCATCGGGTGTTGGCGGTGGTGCGGGGCAGCGCTGTCAATCAGGACGGCGCCAGCAACGGGTTGACGGCGCCGAATGGCCCTGCCCAGCAGCGGGTGATCCTGCGGGCGCTGGCGAATGCGGGTCTGTCGGCCGGCGAGGTCGATGCGGTGGAGGCGCACGGCACGGGTACGACGCTGGGCGATCCGATCGAGGCGCAGGCGTTGCTCGCGACCTATGGGCAGGGTCGCGAGGAGGGCCGTCCGCTGTGGTTGGGGTCGGTCAAGTCGAACATCGGCCACAGCCAGGCGGCGGCGGGTGTCGCGGGTGTGATCAAGATGGTGATGGCGATGCGCCATGGTGTGCTGCCCAGGACGCTGCACGTGGACGAGCCTTCGCGGCAGGTGGATTGGTCGGCGGGGGCGGTGTCGCTGTTGCGTGAGGCGCGCCCGTGGGAGCCCGCTGGCGAGGTGCGTCGCGCGGGGGTGTCCTCGTTTGGCGTGAGTGGCACCAACGCGCACGTGATCGTCGAGGAGCACGTGAGCTCTGACGAGGACACCCCGGCTTCCTCGAGGGGTGTGGCCGTCGGTGATGGCTGGCCCGTGCCCTGGGTCGTGTCCGGGAAGAGCGGGCAGGCGTTGCGAGCTCAGGCTGGCCGGCTCCTGGAGCTCGCGGGCAGCTCACCGCAGGCGGGCGTCGCCGACGTCGGGTACTCGCTGGCGCGGGGCCGCTCGGCGTTCGCTCATCGCGCAGTGGCGATCGGTGAGCGCGCGGACTTGATCGAGGGCCTGGGCGCGCTTGCGCGGGGAGAGCCGGCCGCGAACGCGATCGAGGGCTCGGTGCCGGCCGGGGGTGGCGGGAGAACCGCGTTCCTGTTCCCGGGCCAGGGCTCGCAGTGGGCGGGAATGGCGCTCGAGCTGCTGGAGGGCTCGCCGGTCTTCGCCGAGCGGATGCACGCCTGCGCGCGGGCGTTGGCCGCGCACGTGGACTGGTCGTTGATCGAGGTGCTGCGCGGAGACCAAGGTGCGCCGCCGCTGGAGCGGCTGGATGTGGTGCAGCCGGCGCTGTTCGCTGTGACGGTGTCGCTGGCCGGCCTGTGGCGCGCCTGCGGTGTGCTGCCCGACGTGGTGGTGGGCCACTCCCAGGGTGAGATCGCCGCCGCCCACGTGGCCGGGGGCCTGTCGCTCGAGGACGCGGCGCAGGTGGTGGCTCTGCGCAGCCGGCTGCTCGCCACCCGCCTCGCCGGCAAGGGCCGGATGGCGTCCGTCGCGCTCGGGAGCGAGGAGCTCGCCGGCAGGCTCGAGCGGTGGGGCGGAGCGGTCGTGATCGCCGCGGTGAACGGGCCCTCGGCCACGGTCGTCTCGGGAGAGCCCGGCGCTCTGGACGAGCTGCTCGGCGAGTGCACGGCCGCGGGTGTGCGCGTGCGCGAGGTCGCGGGGGCCGTCGGTGCGGGGCACTCGCCGCAGGTGGAGGCGCTGCGCGAGGAGCTGCTCGCCGCGTTCTCGTCGATCGCTCCGCGTCGCGGCGAGATCCCGTTCTACTCGACAGTCACGGGTGGGCCGCTGGACACGGCCGAGCTGGATGCCGAGTACTGGTATCGCAACGCACGCGAGCCGGTCATGTTCGAGCAGACGGTGCGTCTGCTTGTAGAGGAAGGGCACCGCAAGCTGATCGAGGTCAGCTCCCATCCCGTGTTGACGATCCCGGTGCAGCAGACCGTGGAGGAGGCGCTCGGCGACTCGCCCGAGGTCGCTGTGCTCGGTTCGCTGCGCCGCCAGGACGGTGGGCCGCGGCGCTTCGTGGCCTCGCTGGCCGAAGCGTGGGTTAGCGGGGTGGACGTGGACTGGCCGGCGCTGTTCGAGGCGACGGGTGCACGGCAGGTGGAGCTGCCGACGTACGCATTTCAGCGCCGGCGCTACTGGATCGAGGGGTCCTCTGAGAATGGGGGCGCTCCCGCGATGTCTGTCGCGCGGCGCGAGCACGCGCGCGGGGGCCACGGCGAGTCGCCGCTGTTTCGCATCGAGTGGCCGCCGATGGCGGTCGAAGCCGCGATCGCGCCACCCGTGCGGCGGTGGGCGGTGGTGGGCGTTGGCGGCGGTGGCGAGCTCGACGGGGCCCTCCGCGAGGCGGGGGCCACGTGCGGGACGGTCTGCGGCGACCTGGGGGCGCTGATCGAAGCGCTGGACGACGGGACGCCCGTGCCGGCGGTCGTGCTCGCCGATTGCACCGCGGGCGCCGGTCGTGGACCGGGGCTCGCCGGGCCGGCGGCCGCCGGAGTCCCCGCGCGCGGGGATCGCGGGGCGATCGACTCGGCGCACCGTGCCGCGCTCGCGATCCTGGGTCTGGTTCAGGCCTGGCTCGCCGAGGAGCGGCTGGCCGATTCCCGGCTCGTGGTCGTGACGCAGGGCGCGGTGGCGGCGGGACCTGAGGACTCCGTCCCGGGACTGGCCGATGCGCCCGTGTGGGGCCTGGTGCGCTCCGCTCAGTCCGAGCACCCAGGGCGGCTGCTGCTGGCGGACGTGGACGGGGAGGGCGACTCCTGGCGCGTGCTGCCGGTGGCAGTGGCCACCGCCGCCGCGGCGGACGAGTCCCAGCTCGCGGTGCGCGGGGGTGTCGTGTCCGCGCCTCGCCTCGCAGGAGTGGCGTACCCGGCGGATGGGCGTCCGGCCGGCCCGGACGCCGGGGTGGGCGGGCTCGGCGGGACGGTGCTGATCACGGGTGGCACCGGCAACCTCGGTCGCCTGCTGGCGCGACACCTCGCCGGGAGCCATGGTGTGCGCCACCTCGTGCTCGCGAGCCGGCAGGGCCCGCAGGCCCCGGGCGCGGCCGAGCTCGAGGCCGAGCTCGCAGGCCTTGGGGCCGAGGTCAGGATCGTGGCGTGCGATGTGACCGACCGCCGGATGCTGCAGGAGCTCGTCGAGGCGATTCCCGAGGCGCAGCCGCTGTCCGCGGTGGTGCACGCCGCCGCGGTCCTCGACGATGGCGTGATCGAAGCGCTCACGGCGGAGCGGCTGGAGCGGGTGCTGGATGTCAAGGTCGCCGCGGCATGGCATCTGCACGAGCTGACCGAGCACATGGACCTCTCGGCGTTTCTGCTGTTCTCATCGGCGGCGGGCGTAATCGGCAGCCCGGGCCAGGGCAGCTATGCGGCGGGCAACGCCTTCCTCGACGCGCTCGCCGGCTACCGCCGGGCACGTGGCCTGCCTTGCGTCTCGATGGCGTGGGGGCTGTGGGAGCAGACCGTTGGCGCGATCGGCGATCGGGGTGCGGCGGGTGGGGGGTGGATGTCGCGCGTAGGCATCAAGGAGATCCCCGCCGCGGAAGGACTCGAGCTGTTCGACGTGGCGCGCGCGCAGGCGGAGCCGGTGATCGTCCCACTCGGCCCGGGCGTGACCGCGCTGGCGACACAGGCCGCGCGGCTGGGGATGGCGCCGCCGCTGCTGCGCGGGTTGGTTGGCAAGCCGCTGGGCGGAGCAGCCGGCGCACCCGCCGGGTCGCTCCTGCGGCAGTTGCGCGGCGCTCCGGCGGACGCGCACGACGGGATCGTCCTGCGGGCGGTGCTGGGCCAGGCGGCGGCGATCCTCGGACATGGCTCCGCGGATGAGATCGACTCGCGCCGGCCGCTGCTCGAGCTTGGCTTCGACTCGGTGGCGGCGGTCGAGCTGCGCAATCGCTTGAACGCCCTCGCCGGACTGAACCTGCCGATGTCGGTCGTCTTGGACCATCCGACACCCGTGGGGCTGGCGGATCACGTTCGGGTCCGCCTCGCTGTGCTGGTGGGGGATGGCGGCGATCCGCTGGACGGGGTGGACGTCCCCGCGGCGGAGACCGTCTCCGCCGAGCGAGCGCCGCGGGGCGTGGTCGGCGAGCTGCTGGCGCACGCGCGCGAGCGGGGGGCGATCGAGGAGTTCGTCGGCATGGCCCTGACCGCCTCCAAGTTCCGGCCGGTGTTCGATACTCCGCCGGAATCCGTTGCGGCTCCCGCGCCCGTCAAGCTCTCGGCGGGCGCGCGCAGCCCGGAGCTGGTTTGTCTGCCGACGGTCATCGCCACGTCCGGCCCGCATCTGTTCGCAAAATTCGCCGGAGCCTTTCACGGCGTCCGCAACGTCTCGGCGATCCATGTGCCCGGGTTCCTCGAGGGGGAGCGGCTGCCGGAAACGATCGACGTCGCGGTGGAGGCGCTGGCGGCCAGTGTGCTGCAGCGCGATCCGGAGGTCCCCTTCGTGCTCGTCGGCTACTCCGCGGGTGGATGGCTGGCGTATGCGGTGGCGGGCTATCTCGAACGGGGCGGCGTCTGTCCCGCCGGGGTTGTCCTGATCGACACCTACCCGTTGGCAGGTGGGGCCTCCTCCGAGGTGCTGCGGAGGATGCTCGCCAGTGACGACGTGTACACGTCGATCAGCGACGTGCGGCTGCTGGCCATGTGCGCCTACGTCAGATTGATGGCCGACTGGCAGCTGGCGAAGAGCGTCGTACCGACCCTGCTGGTGCGGGCGACCGAGCCGACACCGGGGATTGCGGTCAGCGGCGAGTGGCGAGCCTCGTGGGAGGTGGCCGATACGGCCGTCGACGTCCCCGGCGACCATCTGACGGTGATGGGCGACCACGTCGAGACCACGGCGCAGGCGGTACAGGATTGGCTATCGACCATGTTCGACCAGTAGGAGGTTCAGCTCATGTCAGAGTCGACCGCAACCGCGATCGGTGAAACGCGCGTGGAGGAGCTGCTCGCCGCCGAGCCGCCGTCCACGTACCTGGCTGCGCACCTCGCGCGTGAGGATGAGGGTATCTTCGCCGAGACCGCCGACAAGGACGTGCGCAGGTCGATCAGGGTGGGTGAAGTGCCGATGCCGCGGTTGGCTCCCGACGAGGTGCTGCTGGGGGTGATGGCGAGCGCGATCAACTACAACACGGTGTGGTCGGCGATGTTCGAGCCGGTCTCGACCTTCCGGTTCCTCGAACGCTACGGGCGCCTGAGTGAGTGGGACGCCCGCCATGACCTGCCTCACCATGTCATCGGGTCCGACGCGGCCGGTGTCGTCGTCCGCGTGGGTGTGGGAGTCCGCAGATGGTCTGTGGGGGATCGCGTGGTGGCAGCGCCCAGCTGGAACGACGACCAGGATCCGATCGCCCAGGTCGACGGCATGCTCACGGAGAGCCAGAGAGCGTGGGGCTTCGAGACGAACTTCGGCGGTCTCGCCCACTTCGCGGTCGCGAAGGCCAACCAGCTGATGCCCAAGCCCCCGCACCTCACCTGGGAGGAGGCGGCGTGCAACTCGCTCTGCGCGGTGACCGCCTACCGGATGCTCGTCAGCCCCCGCGGAGCGCAGTTCAAGCAGGGAGATGTCGTCCTCGTGTGGGGCGCTACCGGCGGGCTGGGCAGCTACGCCGTCCAGTTCGTCCGCAACGGCGGGGGGATCGCGATCGGGGTCGTGAACTCCGCGCGCAAGGCGGAGTTGCTCGAAGCGCTCGGCTGCGACGTCGTGCTCCGACGTGACCTCCTCGAGCTCGACGGGATCTCGAGCATTGAGCGGGGCAAGCGGATCGGAGCGGAGATCCGGCGCGCCCTCGGTGAGGACCCTCACATCGTGTTTGACTACGTCGGGCGCGAGACCTTCGGGGCGTCGGTGTACGTGCTCAGGCGGGGCGGAACGGTGGTCACGTGCGGGTCGAGCACTGGTTATCTGCACGAGTTCGACAACCGCTATCTGTGGATGAAGCTCAAGCGCATCGTCGGCAGCCACGGGGCCAACTGGCAGGAGGCGTGGGAGGCCACACGTCTGATCACGCAGGGAAAGGTCGTGCCCGCATTGTCCCAGGTGTTCCCGCTGGAGCGGGTCGGGGAGGCTGCTCGGCTGGTGCAGCTCAACCGCCACACCGGCAAGGTTGGGGTTCTCTGCCTCGCCGAGCGGGAGGGCCTCGGTGTCGAAGACATGGCCAAGCGGGAGGCGATCGGCGAGGAGCGGTTGCGGCTCTTCCGCGAGTTCGCGTGAGGCCGAGGCGCCAAGCTCTACGCTACGCGCCCCGCCAGCGCGGAGTGCGCTTCTCGGCGAAGGCGCTCATCCCCTCGCGCAGGTCGTGCGAGGCGAACGAGGCGCGGCGCAGCTCGATCAGCTCGGCTTCGAGCGCCTCGGGGAGCTCGCCCTGCGCGCACAGCAGGGCGGCGATCACGCGCTTGTTGCCGGCCTGTGAGAGCGGCGCGTTGGCGGCCAGCTCGCCCGCCAGCGCGAGCGCCATGGACTCCAGCTCCGCGGCGGGGGCGACGCGGTTGACGAGGCCCCACTGGAGCGCGGTGGCGGCGTCGATGTAGCTGCCCAGCAGGAACAGCTCGCGGGTGCGCGCCGCGCCGATCGTGTCCAGGAAGCGGCGCAGGCCGGTGTGGGAGTAGACGAGGCCGAGCTTCGCGGGGGGCATCCCGAGCTTGATCTCCGTGGCGGCGACGCGCAGGTCGCACGCGAGCGCGAGCTCGAGGCCTCCCCCGATCGTGTGCCCGGGGAGGGCGGCGAGGGTGGGGTAGGGGTATCGCTCCAGCGCCTCGATCGCCTCTGTGAAGGGGTGCGCCACGAGGCGCTCCGCCTCTTCCTGGAAGCGCCCGTCGGTGATCGTCCCGATCTCGTAGCCGGCGGAGAACATCCCGTGCGCGCCGGTGACGACCACGCAGCGGGCCGCGCCCTCCGCGGCGAGCTCGGCGAGCGCCGCGGCGATCGCGTCGAGGATCGGGTGGTCGAGGGCGTTGCGCTTGGAGGGGTTCGAGATCGTCAGACGCGCAAGGTGCTCAGCGGGCCGGTCGACCAGCAGCTTGCCGCCGGCGAGCTCGCGCGGGGCGGCACAGGAGGGCATGGGCCGAAAGGCTAGCGCCTGCGCGAGCGGGCCTGTTGAATGGGGTCGCGCCCGCGCACACCGGACGCGCCCGCCGGTCGTGCCCGAGACGGCTCACGCGGGTCGGGGCACGCCCGCTCACCGGCCCGAGACGTGGGGTCGCGCGCCCGCACCCCGGACGCGCCCGAGACGGCTCACGCGGGTCGGGGCACGCGCGCTCACTGCAACACGACGAGCGTGTCGCCCTCGCTGACTGCCTGGCCCTCCTCGCAGAGGATCTCGACGACGGTGCCCGCGTCCTCGGCCTCGACGGGCATCTCCATCTTCATCGACTCGAGGATCGCCACCGTGTCGCCCTCCTCGATCCGGTCGCCCACGGCGCACTCGACCTTCCACACGGTGCCGGTGATGTGGGCCTCTACCTCAGCCACACGGAGCCCCTCTCTGGACGCGGTTTGCCATACGGCGCGAACAATAGCTTCCGCGGCCGATCGATCGTCGAGGAAGGCCACGGGAGAGCTCGATAATCCCACGCTCGCCGGCCGGGTCTGGGGGTTGACTATTAACTGAACACTTGCTAAACTTAAAGCCATGCGGGTCGCGGCTCCCGATCCCCCCCGTCACTCGCGTCCGCTGGCGGTGCTCATCAGCGATCTCCTCGAGCAGCGCTCTGGCGGAGATCTCTATCCACCAGGCGAAACCGGCTTTAGCCTGTCTCGCTCAAAACGCTTTGTAGAGGATCCTCGCGGGCTGCTGCTCGACTGCTATGAGCGTTTCGGGCCGATTTTCACGGTGCGTCTCTTCCACCGCCTGAACGTCTTTATGATCGGCCCGGCGGCCAACTATCACATAACCGTCTCCAACGCCTCCAACTTTACGATACGTGAATCCAACTTTCGCGAACTCATCGACATAATCGGAGACGGCGTTCTCACCACCGACGGCGGGTACCACCGCCGGGCGCGCGCAATGGTGATGCCCGCCTTTCACAGTGAGAGCATCGCTTCCTACTATGGCATCCTGGTCGAGGAGACCGAGCGCGCGCTCGCAGGCCTCGCTCCCGGGCAGCGGGTCGACATTCACCCTTGGGCGCGCAACCTGGTACAGCGCACCGTCATGCGCGCCCTCTTCGGTCTCGACCCGGAGGGCGAGCGGGTGAGGTCCAGCGGCATGGCCGCAATCTTCGCAGAGGTCCATGCCCTGAGTCCGCTGACGAATATCGTGCGCCTCCCATTCACGCCCTGGGCGCGGATGATGGAGGCCCTCCGCACCGTGGACCGCGCGATCTATGCCGAGATCGCCGAGCGCCGCGAGCGCGGTGGGGGAGGCTCTGACATCCTCAGCCTGCTCGTCGATGCGCGCGACGAGGACGGCGGCTCCCTCACCGACCTGGAGGTCCGCGACCAGGCCATGACGCTGATGCTCTCGGCCTTCGAGACGACGGCCTCCAGCCTGACCTTCCTGGTCCACGAGCTCGCGCGCCGTCCCGACGTGGCAGCGCGGATAGCGGTGGAGATCCAGGGCAGCCTGGAGGGAGGCCGCCTCAGCGTCGCGCAGCTCATGAACGGTGAGCTCGCCGAGTTGGAGATGGCGATCGACGAGACCCTGCGCATGTACCCGGCGGTGTGGATCGGCCCGCGGCGCGCCACAGAGGCGTTCGAGCTCGAAGGCGTGGCGGTGCCGGCGGGCGCCTACGTGAACTACTCCCCGCTGGTCTCCCACCACCTGCCCGAGATCTTTCCCGAGCCGGAGCGCTTCACGCCGGAGCGCTTCGCGCCGCAGGCGAAGGCCGCCCTGCCCAAGGGCGCCTACGTTCCCTTCGGACTTGGCCCGCGCAAGTGCATCGGGATGCGCTTCGCCGAGCTCTTCGTACGCACAGCCGCGACGCTCCTGCTGGAGAGCTTCGAGCTGGGCCTCCCGGCGGACTTCTCGCTTGTCGTCGGCACGCTGCCGATGCTGATGCCCAAGGGAGGCGTACCGGTGATCCTCAGCG
>JBOGYA010000059.1:0-12229 GCA_050696515.1 Solirubrobacteraceae bacterium | reverse complement strand
GCTGCTCGGGACGCCGTTGCCCGCGCCGGTGCTGCTCGCCCCGATCGGCGTGCAGACGCTCGCCCACCCCGAGGGGGAGCTCGCGATGGCGCGGGCCGCCGCAGAGGTGGGGGTGCCGTTCGTGGCGAGCACCGCGGCCGCGCACACGATCGAGGAGATGGCGCAGGCCGCCGGGGAGCTGCCGCGCTGGTATCAGCTCTACTGGCCGCGCGACCGCGAGCTCGCGCGCAGCTTCGTGGGCCGCGCCGAGCGCGCCGGCTATAGCGCGATCGTGCTCACGCTCGACACCTGGCTGCTCGGCTGGCGCCCCGCCGACCTCACGCACGGGTTCCTGCCGTTCCTGTGGGGCGAGGGTAACCGCAACTATCTGGAGGACCCCGTCTTCCGCGCCGCGCTGCCCGCTCCGCCGGAGGAGAGCATGCAGGCCGCGATCGGGCACTGGGCGTGGCAGTTCGCCAACCCCGCCGTCACCTGGGAGGACCTTGCGTTCCTGCGCGAGTGCACCGAGCTGCCGATCGTGCTGAAGGGCATCCTGCGCGCCGATGACGCCCGCCTCGCCGTCGAGCACGGGGTGCAGGGGGTGCTCGTCTCAAACCACGGCGGGCGCCAGGTGGACGGCGCGGTCGGGGCGCTCGACGCGCTGCCGGAGGTGGTCGCGGCCGTGGACGGCCGCTGCGAGGTGCTCTTCGACAGCGGCATCCGCTCCGGCTCGGACGCGCTGAAGGCGCTCGCCCTTGGCGCCCGCGCGGTGCTGCTCGGGCGCCCCTACATCTGGGGCCTCGCGCTCGGGGGCGCAACCGGGGTGGTCGAGGTGCTGCGCTCGTTCTTGGCCGACCTCGACCTCGCGATGGCGCTGAGTGGCCACGCGGCGATCGACGAGGTCGGCCCGGGGGCGCTGATCGAGCAGCGCAGCTGAGTCTGGCGCCGGCGTCTCCGTTACGGGTTATGGTCAGGTCGCGGGATCGAGTCGAAGGACTGTGACGGTCGCGTGCTTGGTGACCTCGGTGGCGAGGGGGCCGTCCTTGGTCGCGAATGGCTCGTCGAGATGCTCGGCGAGGGCGGCGAACAGCGCGTCGGCCGCGGTGAGGTTGCGTCGCAGTGCCCACGCGCGCCGACGGAGTGGAAGGCTGGGAAAGAGCTCTATTGGGAGGTCGCCAAGATCATCTACGGCGGCTGTGGCACGGCTGTCTGTGACCGTCCCTCGATGTGTCGCGCGCCGCAGGACGGCAAGCACCTCGAACACCAGCAGATCGGGCGCCGCAAGCTCGCCCTCGCGCGCCATGAGCGTCTCAACATGCTTGGCGACACCCACGCCGAGCAGGAAGTCGACAACTCCAGAGGTGTCGATGACCGTCACTCGCCCTGGTCGCGAATCGAGCGGACGGCCACCTCGCTCGGCTCCGCAAGCTCAGCGGTGCCACGAGCCTTGACGCGCTCGGCCAGTTCGGCTGGCGTAGGCCGTGAGGCTGTGCGCGCGAGCACTCCGCGCACGTACTCGGAGAGGGAGACCCCCGAGACGGCCGCCCGCGCCTTGAGGGTGTGGTGCACCTCATCTGGTACGTCTCGGATCTGTACAAGAACGCCCATACGCTCTGTGATGATAGCATACGTCATACATACCATGTTCGGGCGGTCCGCTCCCGGCGCTAGATTCGTCAGACCGTGTCCGCGGAGGCCGACCAGCTGAGCACCGCGCACCTCGATGCCGACGCCTTCTACGTCTCGATCGAGCTGCAGCGCCGGCCCGAGCTGCGCGGGCTGCCCGTCGTCGTCGCGGGGAGTGGGCCAAGGGCGGTCGTCACGACCGCCAGCTACGAGGCGCGGCGCTTTGGGGTCGGCTCCGCGATGCCTGCCTCCCGCGCGCGGCGGCTGTGCCCGCAGGCGGTGTTCCTGCCGCCCGACTTCGCCACGTACAGGGAGGTCTCCAGGCGGGTGATGGGGATCGTGCGTGCGCACGTCGAGCGCGTCGAGGTGGTCGGGCTCGACGAGGCCTACCTCGATGTGAGTGGCCTGCTATCTCCGCGCGCGGCGCTGCGCCGGCTCGTGGTGGAGATCCTCCAGGAGACCGGGATCACCTGCTCGGTGGGGATCGGCCCCAACAAGCTCGTCGCGAAGGTCGCCTCCGACGCCGAGAAGCCCGCGGGCTTCGTCGTGCTGAGCCGCGAGCAGGCCTGTGCGCGCTTCGGCGGCTGCACCCCCGGGCTCGTTCCCGGCATCGGGCCGAAGACCGTCGCACGGCTGGCGGAGCTCGAGCTCACGACACTCGCCGCCGTCGCCGAGGCTCCCGAGCGGGTGCTGGTCGAGCGCTTCGGCCCCAACCTCGGGCGCGAGCTGCGCCGCCGCGCACGCTTCGAGCACGATGGGGAGGTCGGCGCCGCGCGCAAGGTTGTCTCCGAGTCGCGCGAGCGCACCTTCGACCGCGACGTCCACGACTTCGAGCAGCTGCGCACCGAGCTGGAGCGGATGTCCGGGGAGCTCTGCGCCAGTCTCGCCGCGCACGGCCGCAGTGGGCGGACGATCGGGATCAAGGTGCGCCTCGACGACTTCACCACCGTCACTCGCGCCCACTCCCTCGGGGAGCCCACCTGCGATGTTCAACTGGTGGGCGCCGTCGCCCTGCGGCTGCTGCGCGAGTACGCCCCCGCGCGGCCCGTGCGGCTGCTGGGGGTGCGCGTCGCCGGTCTCGGGCGGGAAGGCGCCCGCGAGTGCCGGCCGGAGGGGACTGGGGCGGCTTCGGAGGGCCAGCTCGCCCTGCCCGTTTGAGCTGGCCAGGGTGTTGTCAAGGGTGATGGGAGGAGGTCTGCCTCTGACCTCAGCGTACGAGCAGGTAGGTGAACCCAACTGCGCTCGGGCTCGTGACGCGCGAGCCCGCGTAGGAGGCGTTCGCCCGCCAGTTGCCCACGGCGGGAGGCGTGAACGGGATAGCCGCTGAGCCTTCGCTCACCTGCGCTTTGACCTCGCGGTAGTACTGCCAGCCGAACACTGGATCGAAGCGCTGCACTTCGACGGTCACCGGACCCGACGCCGCCGGTGTGACGTGGACCTCGAGCGGGACGGCCTGGCCGGCGGTCCCGTGCGTGGCGGCGAAGGCGATCTTGGTGTGCGTGATCGTGCGCGACTCGCGCGTCAACGCGAAGTCCCCGGAGGTGTGGTTGCGCACCGACACCTCCACGTAGTAGCGGCCTTTGCGCAGCTGTTGCTGCAACCTCTGCGGGCCGCTCCCGCCGCAGCTGCAGGCGATGACGGCGCCGTTCTGGTCGCGCAGCGCGAGGTTGAACTCGGCCGACTGTGGCGCGCTCAGCCGCAGCGTCAGGTTGGAGTGGCTGGTCACGTCCATCCGGTAGAGGCGCACCACCTGGATGCCGGTGCCTTCGAGGCGTCCGCGCACGCGCCCGTAGTTGCCGAGCGCCAGCCCCGGCGCCGTCTGCGTGCCGTTCGCCGGGGCGACCTGCAGGTGGAAGCGCTGCTCGCCCTTGTGGGAGGAGCTCGGTGTCACCTCGAAGCTGTAGAGCCCGCCCTTGCCGGGGCCAGGGGTGAACAGCCTGTAGCCGCCGCAGTCCACGCGCAGGCGCGCGGAGGCCCCTTCGAAGGAGGTTGTGCCCGGGGCGAACAGCGCGCCGTTGACGCACGCCCCCCGCGTCTCGTTGGCGAGGTTGATCAGGTAGCTGACCCCGGCGTGCAGGCTGACCGAGTAGGCCGCGTTGATGTTCTGGATGCGGTCCACCTGCCCGCTCACGCCCCCCGCGGGCAGCCTCGGTCCGGGTGGGCCGACCGCGGGGGTCGGCTGGAAGACGTTCAGCGTGAAGCTCGCGAGCTGCGAGTCCGGGAGCGCCGCCACCCTGATCTCATACTGGGTGTTCTTTTGCGCCTTGAACGTCAGCGACGCCTTGCCTTCTTCTTCGGTCTGCGCGCACGCCACTGGCTGCAGCTGCGAGCGCACCGCCTTGTACACGTCGATCGTGCCGTCCAACTTGCCCCCGGCGGCCAGTTCGACGGCGAGCCGCTCGGCCCCCGTGGTCTGCACGCTGTACCACACCGACGCGACCGTCTGGCCGACGCACCCCGACCCCGGTTCGCTCGTCACGGTCGTGGCGCCCACCGTCGTGCCTGCGATGCTCGCCGGCACCGAGTGGATCGGCTGGGCGTTCGCGACTTCGTCGTTCGCGGGCGCCGCGGGTGCTTCGCCGACCGCGCCCGCGGCGGCGGGCCATAGGGCCGACCCGGCCGTCAGGGTCAGTGCCAGGACCGCCACACGTGCAAATCGAGCCACCAAGCAAATCGTACGGAGGGGCCCGGATGGATCGGCACCCGCCTGGTACGGATAGGATCCACCGATGCCCCGTGCGCGCGTCGGCGAGAACGAGCTCTCCTACGAGCGCACCGGCTCCGGGCCGCCGCTGCTGGCGATCAATGGCATGAGCGGCACGCTGCTGAGCTGGGGCGAGCCGTTCCTCGCGCCGCTGCGCGAGAGCTTCGAGGTGATCGTCTACGACCACCGCGGGGTCGGTGAGAGCAGCCGCATGGAGGCGCCCTTCACGATCGCCGAGCTCGCCCGGGACGCCGCCGGGCTGCTCGACGCGCTGGAGATCGACTCCGCGCACGTGCTCGGCATCTCGATGGGCGGGATGGTCGCCCAGGAGCTCGCGCTGGCGGGGCGGGTGGGCACCAATCGGGTGCGCACGCTCACCCTCGGCTGCACCTACTGCGGGGGGGAGGGCGCCACGTTCGCCGCGCCCGCCGTCACCCGGCGGCTGGTCGAGTCGCTGCGCTCCGGCGACCGCGAGCTCGCCCTGCGCACCGGCTGGGAGATCTGCGTCTCCCCCCGCTTGCGCGACGACCCCGAGCTGTACGCCGCCTACCGCGCGATCGCGCTTGCCCGGCGTGCCCCCCAGGTGGTGATCATGGCCCAGATGCGTGCCATCGCCGCCCACGACACCTCCGCCCGCCTCTCCGCGCTGGAGCTGCCCACGCTGATCGTGCACGGCACGGCCGACGAGCTGATCCCCGTCCAGAACGCGCACGCGATCGCGGGGCACATGCCCGCTGCGCGGCTGGAGCTCCTCGACGGGGCCGGCCACCTCTTCTTCTGGGAGGAGCCGCTGCGCTCCGCCGAGCTCGTTCGGGACCACGCCCTCGTGCATGCGTAGGCGCGTCGTCGCTCGATGGCCGCGCGCGAGCTGAGCGTCCTCACCGGCGACGGGGTCCTCCTCGCGGGAGAGGACTCGGATCCCGCCGGCCCCCCCCACCCCGGGCCGGGTGGAGTTCCAATCGTGCTGCTGCACGGGCTCACCGCCACCCGCCGCTACGTGGTGATGGGCTCCCGCTTGCTGGAGCGCTCCGGCCACCGTGTCGTCGCCTACGACGCCCGCGGCCACGGGCGCTCCACTCCCGCGTCGGACCCCGCGGCCTATGGCTACGAGCGGCTCGCCCGCGACCTCGGAGCCGTGCTCGACGCGCTGGGAATCCCCCGCGCCGCGCTCGCCGGCGCTTCGATGGGGGCCCACACCGCGCTGCGCTTCGCCCTGGAGCACCCCGAGCGCGTGGCCGCGCTGGGGCTCGTGACGCCGGCCTTCGACCCCGTCGGCGAGGCCGACTCCCCCGACGAAGGCGACCGCAACGTGCTTGCGCGCGCGCTGCGCGCGGGCGGGGTGGAGGGGTTTGTGGGCGCCTACGACTTCTCCACGGTGCCCCCTGCCTGGCGGGAGACCGTCGAGCGGGTCGTGCGCCAGCGGCTCGCCCTGCACGAGCACCCCGAGGCCGTCGCCGACGCGCTCCAGGTCGTGCCCCGCTCGCGGCCCTTCGAGGAGTTCGCCGAGCTGGCGGCCGCCGCCGTGCCCACCGTCGTGGTCGCCAGCCGCGACGAGGTCGATCCCGGCCACCCGCTGGCGCTGGCCGAACGCTACGCGCGGGCGATCCCCGGGGCGGTGCTCACCGTCGAGGAGGGCGGGGGGGACGGGCCACCCCGCTCCCCAATCGCCTGGCAGGGGGGTCAGCTGTCCAAGGTGCTCGTGGAGCTGCTCGCCCGGGCGTAGGACCGTGCGTTATACATAAAGCATGACCGTACGCGAGTGGGACGGCGGCGTGTACGACCGCATCTCCGCGCCGATGGAGGCGCTGGGGCGCGCGGTGCTCGACCGCCTGGAGCTGAACGGGGACGAGACGGTGATCGACGCGGGCTGCGGGTCGGGGCGCGTCACCGAGGCGCTGCTCGAACGGCTGCCGCGCGGGCGCGTGATCGCCGTGGACGCCTCCGCCTCGATGGCGGCCGCCGCGCGGGAGCGGCTTGGCGGCTCCGAGCGCGTGGAGGTGCGCGAGGGGGACCTGCTGGAGCTGCGGGTGCCGGAGCCCGTCGACGCGATCCTCTCGACCGCGACGTTCCACTGGATCGCCGACCACGAGCGGCTGTTCGGCCGGCTGCGCGCCGCGCTGCGCCCCGGGGGCCAGCTGGTGGCGCAGTGCGGGGGGGAGGGCAACATCGACGTGCTGCGCGGCGTGGCCAACGAGATCCTCGCGCGCGAACCGTACGCCGCCCACTTCCGCGACTGGCACGCGCCGTGGAACTACGCGGGGCCCGAGGCCACCGAGGAGCGCCTGTTGGGCGCGGGCTTCTCGAGCGCGGAGTGCTGGCTGCAACCGGCCCCCACGCAGCCCGGGCACCCGCGCGAGTTCCTCTCCTCGATCGTGCTCGGCCCCCACTTCCAGCAGCTGCCGGAGGGCCTGCGCGAGCCGTTCATAGACACCGTGCTCGCCGAGGCGGGGGAGCCCGTGGTGGTGGACTACGTCCGGCTCAACATCGACGCGGTGGCGTAGTCCGGCCCGGTCGAAGCGTATGCGTCGCCGCTGGGCACGGAGGCCCAGCGCCCACGCGCGCGTGGACGAGTGTGCTCGCGTGGACGATCCCAAAAAAGACCCCACGTAAACGAGGGTGGCGTGGGCGTCAAGCCAGCGCCGTGGAGTCGCTCGCCGTGCGACCGAAGCCGGGAGACACCGGCTCTCGGTCGGCATCCCCGTTGCGGCCGGTGAGCGCGGCGTAGCGCCCGCCGAGCGCCAGCAGCTCCTCGTGGGTGCCACGCTCGACGATCCGGCCCGCGTCGAGCACGAGGATCTGGTCGGCGTCGCGCACGGTGGAGAGGCGGTGGGCGATCGCGATCGTGGTGCGCCCGCGGGAGAGGTCGTCCAGGGCGAGCTGCACCGCGCGCTCGGTCTCGGTGTCCAGGGCCGAGGTGGCCTCGTCGAGGATCAGCACGGGTGGGTTGCGCAGGACGGTGCGGGCGATCGCGATGCGCTGCTTCTCCCCGCCGGAGAAGCGGTAGCCGCGCTCGCCGACCGGGGTGTCGTAACCCTCCGGGAGGGAGGCGATCAACTCGTGGATCTGCGCGGCGCGCGCGGCCTCTTCGATCTGCTCGTCGCTCGCCTCCGGGCAGGCGAAGCGGAGGTTCTCGCGGATCGAGGCGTGGAACAGGTAGGTCTCCTGGGAGACCAGCCCCACGGTGGCGGCGAGCGAGGCCAGCGTGACGTCGCGGATGTCCACGCCGTCGATGCTCAGGCGCCCGCGCTCGGGCTCGTACAGGCGCGCGACGAGGTACGCCAGGGTGGTCTTGCCCGAGCCGGTCTCGCCGACCAGCGCGGTGCGCGTCCCGGCGGGGATCTCCGCGGCGATCTCCTGCAGCGTCCAGGGGCCGGAGGGCTCGTAGCGAAACCACACGTCCTCCAGGCTCACGTCGCCGCGCACCGCGCCGATCGGCCCCGCCCCGGGGCGCTCGGAGATGTCGACCGGCAGGTCGAGGTACTCGAAGATGCGCCCGAACAGCGCCATCGAGGTCTGCACTTCGAGGCTGACCGACAGCAGCGACTGCATCGGGAACAGCAGGCGCGTCTGCAGCGTGGTGAACGCGACGATCGTCCCGATCGAGAGGGCGTGGTTGCCGTGGGCGATCGTGTAGCCGCCGAACCAGTACACCGCGGCGGGCATGATCGCGAAGCTCATCTGCACCGAGGCCATCCGCCAGCGGCCGGCCATCCGCGCGCGCACCTCCAGGTCGGCCAGCTCGCCGGACTCGCCGGCGAAGCGGTCCACGAGCTCCTGCGAGCGGCCCATCGTTTTGCCGAGCAGGATGCCCGACACCGACAGCGACTCCTCCACGAGCGTGGACATGTCCGCGAGGCGCCCCTGGCGGACGGACTGGATGCGCCGGCGCTCGTTGCCCACGCGGCGGGTGAGCCACACGAAGAACGGCAGCAGGAACAGCGAGAAGACGGTGAGCTCCCAGCTCAGCGCGAGCATCGCCACCAGCGTGGCCGCCACGGTCGTGACGGTCGAGACCGTCGAGGTGGCGGTGCTCGTGACCACGTCGTCGATGCCGCCGATGTCGTACGCGATCCGCGACTGCACCTCCCCGGAGCGGGTGCGCGTGAAGAACGCCAGCGACATCCGCTGCAGGTGCGCGTACACGGCGGCGCGCAGGTCGTGCATCACGCGCTGGCCGACCTGGTTTGAGATCAGCGTCTGCACGACCGCGAACACGCCGCTCACGACCGACACCGCGATCATCCCCCCGACCAGCAGCGTCAGCAGCCGCGTGTCGTGCGTGGGGATCGCCGTGTCGATGATCCCGCGCAGCAGGAACGGCGAGACGACGTTCAGCAGCGAGGTCAGGCAAATCAGCCCGAGCAGCCCGCCGAGCCGCACGCGGTAGGGCACGAACAGCCGGCCGATCCGCCGCAGCGAGACAGGCCTGTCGGGTGGATCCTCCATCGAGGATGACTGTATCGACGCGCCCGCTTACTAGGGTTAAGGCCGTGAACCTCTCGGTCTCGGAGATCCGTGTGTTGGGGTGTCTGCTGGAAAAGCAGCGGACGACCCCGGACGCATACCCGTTGAGCCTCAACGCGCTGCGCCTGGCGTGCAACCAGTCGACCAACCGCGACCCGGTGGTGGAGTACGACGACGCGGTGCTGCGCGACGCGCTGCACCGGTTGGAGCGCCGCGGGTACACGCGCCTGGCCAGCGGCGCGGGCAGCCGCGCGCCGAAGTACCGCCACCTGCTGGTGGAGGCGCTGCCGATGGCCGACGACGAATATGCGGTCATGTGCGTGCTGATGCTGCGCGGTCCCCAGACCCCCGGGGAGCTCAAGCAGCGCACGGAGCGGATGCACACCTTCGCCGACCTCGGGGGGGTGCACGAGACGTTGCACCGGCTGATCGGCCGCGAGCTGGTGATGGCCCTGGAGCGCCGGCCGGGGCAGAAGGAGGAGCGCTACGCCCAGCTGTTGGGGGAGGAGGCAGAGATTTCCGACGTAGTGCCCGCCCCTGTGCTGGTGGCTCCGGCTATGGACAGCTTGGAGGAACGGATCGCGCGCCTCGAACACGAAGTCGCCCAACTGCGAGCCGCGACATGATCCACGCCGCCACGATCCTCGCCGCGACCAGCGCCACCGGCGATACCGCCACCGGAGTCGGCATCCCGCTCGCGCTCGCGGCGGGGCTGGTGTCGTTCCTCTCGCCGTGCGTGCTGCCGCTGGTGCCCGGCTACCTCTCGACGGTGATCGGGGTGGCGCCCGCGGACATCCAGGGCGCGGGAGCGCGGCGGGTGCTGGTCCCGAGCCTGCTGTTCATCGCGAGCTTCTCGCTGATCTTCATCTTGCTGGGGCTGACCGCCACGCAGGTGGGCTCGCTGCTCACGACTCACATCGGCACGCTGCGCACGGTGGGGGGGGTGTTGATCGTGGCGATGGGGGTGTTCTTCCTCGCCACGCCGTTCGTGGACGCGCTCAACTTCCAGTGGCACTCGGAGTCGCTGATGCGCCTGGCGGGGCGGGGTGGGCCGCTGCTCGCGGGGGCGGCGTTCGCGATCGCGTGGACGCCCTGCACGAGCATCACACTTGGGGCGATCCTCACCCAGGCTGCGGTGTCGAGCTCCGCTGCGCACGGGGCGCTGCTGCTCGCCTTCTACTCCGCGGGCCTCGCGATCCCGTTCCTGCTGATCGCGCTCGCGTTCGAGCGGATGACGGGCGCGCTCGCGGTGGTCAAGCGCCACTTCCCCGTGATCGTGGGCGTCGGCGGGGCGGTGATGATCGCGCTGGGCCTGCTGATCCTCACGGGCGAGTTCACGGTGCTCAACGCCCAGGCGAATGCGCTGCTCCAGGGCACTGGGCTGGACGTCTCGAACATCTGAGGCGATGAATAATCGGGAAAGACCTGGGCATGTGGACTTGACGAGCGGGCCTTTGTAAGGTTGTATTCCGAGTCGGAAACAAAAGCGGCCAGCTGAGAGCGTCGCGGAGCGGACGACCGGAGGTCTGACGAGGATGAAGCCAACCAGGGGTTTCGAAGGTATGGGCGCCAATGACGAGCTCGCGTTTCGGGAGGCCTGCAAATACGCAGTCGCGGGCCTCACGAAGGCGGCCGAGGTGGACGGTCTCGACGACGTCGATCGGGCTTTCCTGGTCGGCACACAGCAACGGCTCGCCCAGATCGGCGGGCTCGCTCAGCGGTCTCGCAAGCGGCAGCGTCTCGCGAAGTCACGCTCCGGTCCGCCCGCGGGGGCTCGTCCACGCTCGGTTGTGACCTCGCTGCGCCTCACCCCGGCTCAGCACGAAGCGCTGCGGGACCTCGCCGCGCGCGAACACCGCAGCATCGCCCAGCAGCTACGGCACATCATCGAGAGGAGCGTGTAGCGGAGACCGAGTACGGGCTAAGTCTGCACAGCCGAAGGCTGTGAGGGCACGGGGGCGGTGGGATGACGCTCCCTGTAGCGCCGTTCCCAGGCCTCCTGGTTGCGCTTGGCGTCGAGCACGAACGGCGAGTAGCCGATCGCTTTGACGATCGCCTCGTTGACCGCCGACTCGGGGAATGGGAGGGGGCGCATCACGTCCACGAACAGCACCACGCGCGTCTCGTCGGTGTCGTTCCACACCTCGTGGTTGTAGGTGTCGTCGAACACCATGCTCTTGCCTGCCTGCCAGTGGCGGAAATCGCCGCCGACGCGGATGCGGCAGGACTCGGCGTCGGCGGGCACGATCAGCCCGAGGTGGTAGCGCAGCACGCCCTTGTACGGGCCGCGGTGGTCGAGGATGTGCTTGCGCGGCGAGAGGATCGAGATCATCGCGGTCTTCATCCCCGGGATTTCGCGCATCAAAGCCGCCGTACGCGGGCACATCTCGACCCCTAACTTCGCCTCGAAGCCGTACCCGTACAGGAAGAACGTCTTCCAGCGGTCGTCGTCAGTGATCTCGATCTGGTCCTTGGAGATGTCCTGGAAGTTGGCGAGCGCCTCGCGGTCCTGCAGCAGCGCCGCGGCCTCGTCGCGGATCGTCTCCCAGTTGCGCTCGATGTGCTCCACCCAGGGAAAGCGCTCGAGCGGGAAAAAGGTGGCGTCGCCCACCAGCGAGCGCCGCCCGATGAAGCGCTCGATGGGGGCAAGGATCCGTTCACCTACGGCGATCGTCCATTGGACGACACGGTCCCACATACGGTTTTGATGTTACGCGACCTGACGGTCGAGGGTCGAGCGGATCAAGGACGCAGTGAGCGAAGTGTGCTCAGCACACGAGCGATCGAGGACGCCGAGCCCGCGAGGGCCATCGGCCGTCAGGCTGCCTCGCGCAGAGCCGCCAGCTCTGGCGACTCGGCGAGCTTCTTCAGCGCGCGCTGCTCCAGCTGTGAGGCCCGCTCCGCGGAGAACCCGAGGCGCTTGCCGATCGCGGTCAGCGTCTGGGGTGCCTCGTGGCCGGTGCCGAAGCGCAGCGTCAGCACGGTGCGCTCGGTTTCGGGCAGCTGCGAGATCGCGAGGTGCACGAGGCGCTCGCGCTCGTTCTCGTACGCGGTCTCCTCGGGGGGCTCCTGGTCGGAGGGCAGCAGGTCGCCGAGGGCGGTGTCGCCGTCCTCGCCCACCTGCTGGTCGAGGCTCACCAGCGCGGCGCGCTGGTGGCGAACTTCCTCGACCTGCTCGATTTCCAGACCGGTCTCCAGCGCGATCTCCTCGGTCGTGGGCTCGCGCCCGAGGCGCACGGAGAGCTCGCGCTCGACGCGCCCGACCTTGCGGGTGCGCTGGGCGACGTGCACCGGCAGGCGGATCGTGCGGCCCGAGTTCTCCAGGCCGCTCTGGATCGCCTGGCGGATCCAGAGGGTGGCGTAGGTGGAGAAGCGGAAGCCCTTGCGCCAGTCGAACTTCTCGCTGGCGCGGATCAGGCCGAGCATCCCCTCCTGCACGAGGTCGGCGAGGGGCAG
>JBOGYA010000058.1:0-12266 GCA_050696515.1 Solirubrobacteraceae bacterium | reverse complement strand
GGAGCCACCGAGCTTGCCCGGCACAATCCGCAACCGGGGGCGAGGCGTGCTCAGATCGGGACCGTGGAGGCCCTCACTCGACGCGAAGGGCGCAAGTAGATCGAGCATGTCGGCGTCAAGAACGTTCTGGCCACCGAGACGCTGTGCCCCGCCGTTGTACTCGATGACGATGCCGCCTGCACGGTCCACCGCGACGCATGGAGCGCCGTCCTCGCTCCAGAGGTCGAGTGTGAGCGCCGCAATCTCGCGTAGGGCGCGCCGCACCGCCTCCATCGCGGTGCGGGGCACCTCCCGCCCACTCGGGTCCTGCTTGGTCTGGCGAAGCCAGTAGATCGTCCGCAGGGCCAGCAGATCGCCGTAGGACCAGAGCCTCACGCGCACTGGCGATACGCTCGGAACGAGGATGCCCTGTCTTGCCCAGTAGTGGACGGTTGACTTCGGTACGCCCGACAGCGCCGCGGCGCGTTCGGCCGTATATGCCCCTCGGGCTTCCATAAAGCTAAGTATTGCGACCCCGTCGGATCGAGCCCCAAACCTTCGGCCTTCTCCTCTGGGCATTGTCAAACGTCCTCGACAGCGAGACAGGACGCTACCAGGGTCCCTACCCGGCGCGGGCGGGTGCGCCCGCTCGTCATCCCAGATCGGGGGGCTGCGCACGATCAAGCGCGGTGCTGGCCCACGTACCTGTCGTCCTCAACGTCTCAAGCAGCGTCGGCACATACTTATGTGCCGGCCTCAGTCAGCAACTCGGCAAAACGAGTTGGCCAGACCAGAATGACTCCAACATCGGCGCACGCCCCGAGCCACGCCGGGTCATCGGGCTCTCGCGGAACGACAAGGCATGCAGCGACCGACTTCATGAGGCGCGTCTGAAGTGCGTGACGGTAAAACAGGCATTGTCCGAGCCCGAGGCGTAGTCGCTGAGACGCATGATCTTGGGGGAGACTCTTGACCTCGGCAAAGGCCAAGCCGTTTCCGGCACGCCAAGCGAGGTCGAACGCGACATCGTCCCCTTGCGGAGAAAGCGTCGGCATGCCGTGGTCCCTGAGGTAGCGCGCCAATCTGTTCTGGAGGCGGTGATGTTCGCGGGTGCTGCGCTCGGTACGTTGCGCTGCCTGCTCTATCCGCCATGCTTCGCTCTCCTGAGAGATGATCGCCGGGATCGTCACACCCTCGTTGGCCGATCGATACGCACCCCCCACTTCGCGACCCTGTCCGGGCAGTCGCCGTAGCGGTGCGCCTGGGCTCAGCGAGACAGCCGCCGCCAACTCTGGGATCGTGGCCACGATCCGTAGCGGAAGCTTCGACAGATACGCGGGCAGTGGTCGAACGCGCCGAGTCTTGGAGCGCTCAAATGGGAACCCGCGGAGGGCATATCCGCGGTCGCTCATTTCAGATGCCGTCTGGCGGATTGCAGTGTCGAAGTCACGCAGGCGAGCGAGGTCTACACGCATGAAGCCCAACATGCCTCCTAGCTCGACTCGATATTCGTTTTCGACATGGCGTGGAGGTCCCACGACTTCCGACCAACCGACGATCGAGCGACTGCGCTTGCTGTAGTGAAAGATGAGGTCTCCCAGCTTGACCTCTCGGACGAGAGCATGGCTCGTGCGAGCATCATCTGGAGCGCGTAGATCTCTGCCAAAGGTCTCGCGTCCGCTGACCTCAAGCCAGAAGCGCTCTGCAGGGACGACTGTCCACCATCGGTCCACGCCGCCCGCGGCCTCTCTCGCGCGGCCTTCCGACTGGCTGGACTGCTTTAGCACTTCGGCTAGAGAGAAGTCAAGCGGGGGCGGCTCGCGGCCATGCAGCTTTTCCCACAGCCATCTGGTATAGAGGCGTGCGCCGGGATCCCACATCCGGCTGAAGCTTGTAGAGGTGCCAGAGAAAGCTCGGATGATCGCGACTGGCACTTCAAGATCGCCGAGCGGCTGATCGGCCCAGTCCGTCTTTCGGACCTGATGGATGTCCATTGCCTCGGCCTTTGCTGAGTTCTCGTAGCGGTAGCCGCCAGCGATCCGACCGAGGCGAAACCGACCCTCCAAATCTCGTGTCCACACGAAGTCACCTACGGCAGCCTCCTCGCCGAACAGCCGAACAGTCGAAGCTGCCCGGCGACCCCAACCGGGCAGCTCGGTCGCATGGATAGCCGCTACTACCTCAGCCAGCGATGTACCAGTCGGAAGTTTCTCGATACCCCAGCCAATACCAACTCTGCCACCGTCGACGCAGTAAGCGAATTGCTTCGCATGATTGACCCCAGGCTTTAGAGAGCGCAACTTCGTGCGCCAGATTACGGGAGGATCTGCACTACCTATCACGGCCACAACATCAGCCTATCCGGACTGCCGGGGCACTCGGGTCTTGCCATCCGCAAAGAACGCCTCACGGCCCGCAGATAGGTTCGCCCGTCCCTCACAGGGGCACGGCGTCCACATAGGTGCGCTCACGCAGAAACGGGCTGACACCGCCCTCGCTGAGCACATCGACATGGGTGCCGAGCAGATCTTCGAGGTCCTGCCACAGGCCGACCAGGTCGATCCAGGCTACATCTGGACCAGGAGATCCACATCGCTTCCCTGCCAGGCTCGCCACGCGCGACCGAGCCGAAAACGCGAACGTTGCGTGCGCCGTGCTCGGCTGCGTACCCCAGGATCTCCTCTCGCCGGGCAGGGAGCCCACGCAGATCGAGTTGAGCGGATTCGGTCCCCATTGACGGTCACAGCCTCCGTTGCTGATCGCAATCAGGCGACCCCGAGAGCGATCAAGCTACTAGCGTCCTGGTTCGATTAGCGACGTTTTGTTCTACGAGAATCGGGGCGACTGGATTCGAACCAGCGACCGCCCGGCCCCCAGGCACCCGGACCGGGGGCCGCTGGGTGCGTTTGGGCTGCTATTAGGCGGGTTGGGGCACGACGAGTTAGAGTGTTGCGTGTACTTTGGACCCCGAATTGGACCCGTCGAGGCCCGGGAGATTCCTGTGACCTTGAAGTCTTGCGCTGTACGTACTCAAGATGTACACTGAAGGGCATGGGATCAGTCGAGGCAGCACGCCGAGGGCGTATCAACATGCGGGTGAGCGAGCACCAGGAGCGTGTGCTTAGGGCCGCCGCCGACCTGAACGGCGAGACGCTCACCGGGTTCGTGCTCTCGGTCGCCACCGAGCACGCCGAGGAGGTGCTCGAACGAGCACAACGAATCGACCTCAGCAACGAGGCGTTCAGGCACTTCGTCGAGGCGCTCGACGCGCCGGTCGAGCCGATGACGACGCTGCGCCGCTATGCCCGCAAGCAGAGCCCGATCCCCAAGCCTTGAGCAGCAACGAAGCTCTCCGCCCCGTCGAGGCGCTTGGGGACGCGCACCGACTGGACGACTTCGATTGCGGAGTCGAGATCCTCAATCGATGGTTGCGCAACTCCGCCCGGGTCGCAGCGGCGAGCGGCACCGCCGCGACATACGTGCTCTGCCGCGGCGCACGAGTGGTCGGCTACTACGCCCTCGCGATGAGCGCCGTCGGACACGAGAATGCCCCCTCGCGGCTACGCCGCGGGATGCCAGACCCGGTTCCCGTGGTCCTACTCGCCCGCCTCGCTCTCAACGATTCCGAGCACGGCCATTCGCTCGGTGGCCATCTCCTCGTGGACGCGCTCTCCCGGTGTGTGCGAGGTGGCAACGAATTCGGCGCTCGGGCCATCGTCGTCGACGCCATTTCGCCCGAAGCCGCCGACTTCTACCGCCACTTCGGCTTCCGCGACCTCGATGAGCGTCGCCTCTGGCGAAGGCTCACCGACATCACACACGCCCTCGAACCCTGACCCTCAGCGTTTCGGCCACACCGCTCGTGGTCGCCGCGCCGAGCGGATGGGAGTGGACGATGCGTACTGAGCTTGCGATACGCCAATTCGTGCAGCTACTCATTGTCGACTACCTCTCCAACGCCTGTAGACGATCCATGCCGTAGTGATGCTTGCTAACCGTGTGCCGCTCGTGGGCGTCGGGGTGTATATCACATGCACGAGCGCATTCGCGATCTCAGGACGATCGGATTATAGGAATATATTAAATGGATCAATGTCCGCGTCGTGTGCTACCGACTAACAACCACGCCGAGCGCGGCCTTCGCACAGGGCGAGGCCGTGCTCGCCGAACTCTCGCTCGGCGGCCAGCCCTTCGGCGTGCGCCTGAAAGTCGCGTCGCAGATGAGCCCAGCAGAGCTGACGCCGGGCAAGCGGCAGGTGCGCATAGGCCCACCAGCGGTCGGAGGTGACGATCGCGCTGGTGTCGCCCAGCAGTTTCCTGGCGTGATCCGCGTGGCGATCGCGCTGCACGGAGAAGTAGGCGTGGCGCTGATCGAAGATGCCCCACAGCGCGCGGCGCTCACCCGCGGTGCGCCAGCCGGTCTCGTCCATGTTCAGCGCTGCGGCGCTGCGTAGCCGCTCAAGCAGCTCGCCGTGTGGCTCGCAGAGCGCTTGCCCGGCACGGTCAAGAATCGCTTCCACGGTGCCCGAGCTGATCCGTGCGGCAAACAACTCTTCGCAGAGCTCCACCACATCGCGCCTGGAGACACGGTTACGCACCGACAGCGTCGCAACCGCCGCCTGCAGCCGTGACCCGAAGGAGCTTTCGGCGACCTGCTCCGGCAGCTTTCCACGACGGCGAGCGCCGCAGGACGGGCAGCGCAACCGCTCACACCGATGCTCGATCACCCTGACGGTGATCGGTGGCAGCTCCTCCACCTGGTGGCGCGCAGGCGAGCCCACGCTGACACGCTCCTGCGCGGCAAAGACGTGCCCGCAGCGGCAGCGCTCCGGCCAGTACTCGACGATCTCATCGACTGCCCACGCCGGCAGCAGCGGACGCCCATGACCCTCGTGACCGTCCTGGGCGCCCTGCTTGCGACACGAAGAATCCCTTGCTGCGCGCAGGCGAGCTCGGTAGATCAGAGCTCGGCGGGCACGAGGAGTTGCGCGAACTCTTCCTCAGCTCGCGCTCAAGCTTCTCAACACGAGCCTCCAGCTGCTGGATACGACGATCCATCCGCAACAAGACCTCAACCACGACCTCACGCCCAGCGTCATAGATCGCCTCCGCCTCCACACGCTCCACGCCACAGGATTCGACGCAGCCCGCTCATACCCCCCCAACCCACTGAACGCCTACGAAAAGGTGGCCATTAGCAGGCCCTTTCTGCGATCAGGGAGACAGGGACGAGACGCGGCGGGCACTGGGCGAATCGCGCTCCGTGGGCGGTTTTGTGGGCGGCGCGCGAGGCTTCAGGCCGCAGCTTTACCAGCGAGTGCGTTGCGGTTATCGATCAGGGCTCGCGCGCCTTGGAGAATGTCGCTGCGCTCCTGCTCGCTCACATCAGCACGGTCGGCGGCACTCGCCATGACGCTGCCGATCAACACCACCAGACGCCGGCCGGGGTCGCCGCCTCGACGCAGCGCAATGAGGGATGCCATCTGCTGCGGAGTCATCTGCGCGAGCAGCAGCGTTCGCGCGACCGCAGCGCTGTAGTAGCGACGATGGGTGCCGGCACGGTGCGCGGGGATCAGACCCTCGTCGGTCCAGTGGCGCAGCTGACGCTCGCTTGCGCCGCTCAAGAGGTGCAGCTGCCCGAGCGTCAACGGGTAGCGCGCGTCGTCCGGGATGGATGGATGGAGACTCGGCTCCGACACCCATTCCTGCTGCTCTGCGGAGAGCTCGGCATACACGCCCTCCTCCCACGCCCGCTCGACCTCTAGCGCGTCGGCCTGAAAGCCATCCTGCCCAGACGAAGGCTGCCTCGTAGCATCGCGCTCGGCCTGTGGTGAGGCGAGCAGCTCCCGCTGAGCCGGCGAGAGCTTCTTCGGCACGTAGCGCTCGGCTAGACGGGCCAGGCGCACGCGCATTGCAGGCGGCAGCTCGGGCCGGTCCGCGAAGCCCTCCACGGACTCCCCCGCGTAGCTGTAGCCGTGCCCATCGGCACGAATCAGCGGGAGAGGATTGGGATTGGGGATTGTCGTTGCGGGCATGATCTAGTGCGAGACTAAGTTTACTTTCTGATGTGAGGTTAGCACATGCCTCTCACGCATAGATGCCTTCGGACCACAGCCAGTGTCCGCGGCGGCGCGCGCCGATCCCGACAAGCACCAGCGAGAGATCCAGCGTCGCCGACGGCTCGGTGCGATAGACGAACTTGCGCGGCGCGTAGCGCTCCCACGGAAACGCATCGTCGCGCAGGACAACCACGCCTGCGACGAACAGCGCTGGCCGCGGGCGCGTAAAGAGCAGCCCGAGCAGCTCGTCGTCGGGCATCGATCCCGGCCGAGCCGACGTGACGTACAGGCCGTGGCCGGCTCGTCCCGCCTGCGCCGAGACGCGGTAGGTCTGCTCAGCCAGGATGAGTTCGGCGAAGTCGGGCTGGGTGTAGTGGAACTTGACCCGTGCGCCCCTCTCCCATGCAGGCCTGGCTGCCACTGGTTTTCTCGGCGCAGTAGACACCGCTGGACCGTATCGACGCATGCAGATGCCTCACACCAGCCGCATCTGCGTGAAGCCCACCGTGCGCCCGTAGGCGGCCGTCACGCGGTCCAGGGCGCGCTCCTGGTCGCGGTGGCCATAGAGCTTGCGGACCAGCTCCCCGCCATCGGTGTGCCCGAGCGCAATCGCCACGTCCTCGGAGGGCAGCTAGCGAGACTTCTATCGGGGAGACTGGATTCGAACCAGCGACCGCCCGGCCCCCAGCCGGGTGCGCTACCAGACTGCGCCACTCCCCGTGGCTGCTGCGTACGGAGCCTAGCGCGGGCGGGCTCCAAGCGGGCGACGGGAATTGAACCCGCCCTTGAAGCTTGGAAGGCTTCCGTGCAACCACAACACTTCGCCCGCAGGCTCCTGTCGATGATACCGGCCCGCGTCACCTCGGGTGGGCCACCGCACCCCGCCCGCGCAGCTGCCCGAGTCGGACATTACTGAGCCAACCCCTGCCGGGAGCCGCCCCTCGCCTACCCCGCCGCCGCACTGCCTGGCCCGCGCCGCTCCTCCGTGGGGACCTCGCCCCCGGCGTCCGTGAGGCCCGGCGGGGGCCAGGGGCCGAACCAGTTGTCGCGGGCGCCGTCCAGCGTCACCGTCGAGCCGTTGAGGGCCGCTCCCAGGGGGGAGGCCAGCAGCGACACCAGCCATGCGTGCTCCCGCGCCGTTCCCAACCGCTGCATCGGGACCGAACGGGCCATGCCCGCGCGCACCACGTCCGGGTACTTCGCCATCGCCTCCGTGTCGAAGTGGCCCGCCGCCACCGCGCACACCGTCGCGCCCGCCTGCCCCCAGCGGCGTGCCAGCTCGCGCGTCAGCGCCTCTACCGCCGCCCGCGCCGCGCCCGAGTGGGCCATTCCCGGCATCCCGTGGTGGGGGGAGAGCGTCACGTTGATCACCCGTATGCCTGGCCCCTTGCCCGCCTCTGCGGAGCCCGCCTGCGCGAAGGCCTCCTCCGCCATGTTCAGCATCCCGTCCACGTTCAGCCTCCACACCGCCCCCCACCCCTTCGCGACGATCCCCTCGGCCGGCGTGAAGTACTGGCCCCCCGCGTTGTTCACCAGCACGTCCAGCCGCCCCCACCGCTCCAGCACACCTGCCACCAGCGCGTGCGCCTGCTCGCGCTCGCGCACATCCCCCACCGCCCAGTGCGCCCCATTCCCCGCCTGCTCTCCCAGCTGCTCACCCGCGCCGCCGAGGCCCCCTCCCGGCTGGGTCGCCCGCACGCGCTCGATCTCCGCGACCGTCTCCCTCAGGGGCTCCTCGCGGCGGCCCACCACCGCCACCGCCGCCCCGCACCGCGCCAGCTCGATCGCGCTCGCCCTCCCCAAGCCCGTGCCCCCGCCCGTCACCAGCGCGACTCTTCCGCGCAGCAGGCCCGGAGCGAAGATCTCCGACTCGCCGATCCCCGACGGGCTCTCCTCCGCCTCCTCGCCGCTCTTGCTCATCGTGCGCGCGATCATATGCTCGGCGTCTGCCGCCGGCCCCACCCTCTCAGAGCGCCATTCGAAAGAGCGCGGCGTACCGATCGTTTGAAGCCGCTCTCAGCGGCGCTCCTCGATCCACTGCAGCGTGGCCGCCCCGCCCGCGGCGGACCCGACGAGCACGAACCCGGCCAGCACCAGCCAGCTCAGCAGGGCGAAGGCCACTCCGATCGCGCCGAACTGCTGCGCGGAGGAGGCGATCGAGTGGGGCAGGTACACGAGCGAGAACCCCGCGAGCGCGGTCATTCCGACCGCCGCGATCACCGCGCCGGGCAGCAGGCGCCGCCACGCCATCCGCCGCCCCAGGAGCACGTAGGGGGTCAGCAGCCACGCCACCGCGCCCAGGAGCAGCGACCCGGCTATGTGCCACCAGCCGCCGGCGATCCCCGCCACCAGTGGGCGCACGCTGGCGTAGACGGGGATCAGCACGATCCACAGCAGGTGCCACGGAGTCCCTCTGATCCCGGCCGCGGGCAGCCTGTACGCGAGCTCGTACAAACGCTGGAGGGCGCGCGCGAGCGACAGCGCGGAGGCCACCACCAGCACGAAGCCGATTATGGTGATGCTCTGGGTCACGGCCGACGAGGGAGCGAACACTTCGCGCGCGCTCTGCGCCGCCGCGCCGGTGAGTTTCATGCGGTTGATGACCTGCTGGGCGAAGTCGTGTGCGTCAGCCAGGGGCACCACCGCGCTGTACACGATCAACAGCGGGAACAACGCGCTGAACGCGAGCGCCCCGAGCGCCACCGCGCGATCCACCGCCTGCAGCGCCGCGAGGCGCTCGAGCCACGCCGCGAGCGGCCCGGACGGCGCCACCAGCAGCCGTTCGAGGCCCTTGCGGACCGAGGAGCGCACTCGCCTGCCGCGCACCCTGACTCCGTCAGGCACCGAGGGCGGCGGGCGGCGCAGATGTAGGGGCAGGCACGGAGCGGCGCCCACTCGGAGAGCACTCGGCGCTCACTGCGCTGCTGCACCTCGCATACGACATCTAAGGGCAGTGTGCACCCCACCAAGATGACCCGCCCTCACCTCTTGCGGGTGATCGGCTCAGAGCTCGCCGGCAGGCGCCGGATCGAGCGTGGGCTGCGGATGGGATGTGTGGCGCCGGCCCTCAGGGTTCATCCGTCCCGGCTCCCCGCTAGGGTTTAGGTGTGCCCCATTGGCCCCTCCGGCCACGCTTGGCCATTGTTGCGCTGCTCGCACTCTGCGACTACCTGCTGTGGAACTGGTCGCTGAGCGCCAACCACGACATCCTCGCGCTCGTCTCCGGCATGACCTTGATCCCGCTGCTGATCGCCCTCGCCTGGCTGCTCGTCCTCGCCGTCGCGCGTCTGCTCGCGGGTATCGCACAGCGACCGCGCGCACGACTCGGCCGCGGGGCAGCTCCCGCCCGTACGCGACACGCCCGCCTTGGCAGCAGCGTCCCGGCCGGCGCCAGGACCGGCGCGGCGGTCTCGGGCGAAGCGCCCCCCGCCGCGCTCGGCGAGCCCGTCGCTGCCGGCGGAGCCCCCGCCTCCCCATCCTCGAAGCTCGCCGCGTGAAGCGCCGCTGGGTGGCGCTCACAGCACTCCTGGTCCTCGGTGGCCTTGCGCTTGGCGGCTACGTGTATGCGCACAACCGCACCGGCTCCATCTACCACCCCCACGCGCGCTTCGTGCCCGAGGCCAACCCCTCGCTGCCCACCCGCGGCCCCGAACGCTTCGCCTGGCCGATCTACGGCTACACCAAGAACCACACCCGCTACTACCCCGCCCCCGCTAGCCTGCGCCCCCCCTTCAAGCGCGCCTGGGCTCGCGGCGGCGGCTCCCTGCGCGAGTTCCCGCCGGTGCTCTCGGAAAACCGCATCTTCCAGCTCACCGACGACGGGGTCCTCAGCGCCGTCGACAAGTGGGACGGCAAGGTGCTCTGGAGCCACCGCCTCGGCGCGCTCTCCGCCGCCTCCCCGGCGGTCGGTGGCGCCACCGTGTACGCCACCGTGCTCGCCCGCGCCTCCGGCTCGCCGGAAGGGCGCGTCGCCGCTCTCGACGTCGCCACCGGCGCGGTCCGCTGGTCGCGCACACTGTCGAGCCGCAGCGAGTCCTCCCCCCTGCTCGACCACGGCAGGCTCTACTTCGGCTCCGAAAACGGCACCGTCTACGCGCTCGACGCGCGCGACGGGCGGATCCTGTGGACCTACCACGCCCCCGGCGCCGTCAAGGCCAGCCCCAGCCTCGCGGACGGGGTGCTCTACTTCGGCGACTACTCCGGCCACGTCCAGGCGGTCAGCGAGCGAACCGGGCGGCGGCTGTGGCTCGCCGACTCCGAAGGCGCGCTGCTCGGCAGCGGCACCTTCTACTCCACCGCTGCCGTCCTCTACGGCCGCGTGTTCCTCGGCAACACCGACGGGCGCGTCTACGCCTACGACGCCGCCACCGGCCGCCTGGATTGGGCCTACCAAACCGGTGCCTACGTCTACGCCTCCCCCGCGGTCACCGACGCTCCCGGCCTCGGCCCCACCATCTACATCGGCTCCTACGACGGCACCTTCTACGCGCTGAACGCCCGCACCGGCCACGTCGCCTGGAGCTACGACGCCGGCGGCAAGATCTCCGGCTCGGCCACCATCCTGGGGCGCGTCGTGTACTTCTCCGACCTCGGCACCCACCGCACCTACGGACTGGGGATCTCCACCGGCAAAGTGGTGTTCACGATGGACACCGGCGCCTTCGACCCCGTGATCAGCGACGGCCAGCGCGTCTACCTCACCGGCTACACCGGCCTCTACGACCTCGCTCCCGCGGCCTGAGGTCCCACGCAGCCGGGTCGGGCGGTGGGGGCAACGGCCGCTGCGCCTCCCCCCGCAGCCTGAGGCCCAACCGCAGCCGGGTCGGGCAGGGCTTACGGCCGTCGCCGCGACCTCACCCCCGCGACCGAGCGCCTCAGGCGCTCCGGCAGGAGGAGCCCTCGAGCCCCACCGCCCGGCCGAGCGAAAAGCGCGCCGCCACACTCACCGCGCCCGCTCTGCGGGCGACCACTTCCGTCCAACCGCCCGGCGCCTGCCCCACGCACGCCGCGCCCGCGGTAACCGTCCAGTAGCGGGTGTAGCGCACCCTCACCGTGAAGCGGCCCGGCGCGCGCGCGCGCAGCGTGAACCAGTCGTGGCCCATCGCGCTCAGCGCGCCCGGCCCCTGCGCGAGCGGGGTGGGGTCGAGCACTTCGTAGATCCGCCAGTGCCGCGTGCGCCGCACCTCCCGCAGGTACGGCACGCCCGCCTCGATCAGGCGGCCCTCCTGGGCGCTCGAAGGGTCGAGCGGGGCGTCCGGCAACGCTACATAACGCACCGCCTCTTCGTGCAGCCAGCCGCGGTACCGCGCCGCCGTCAGGCCTTTGGCGAGCAGGACCCCGTCGTAGCGCTCGTCCAGCTGCTTCTCCCACCCTCGCGCCAGCGACACTTTCTGTGCCAGCCACGCCGCCTCCCAGTGGCCCCGTGTGAACGGCACCTCCAGCCGCACCAGCGGCCCCCCGTGCGCCGCCACGAAGCGCTCCACCGGCACGTAGTAGGACGCGCTCGTCGAGGCGTTACCCGCCACCGCCGCCGTTTCACGCACCGGGCCCCACACCGTCCACACGCCGATGCCGACCAGCACCACCGCCGCTACCGCGGAGGGGCGTGCCCTGGAGGCCAGTAGCGCGCACAGCAGCAGCGGACCTGCGAGCAGCACCCCATAGCGCTCCACGTTCGCCCCCACCGGGGTGTGCACCGCCACGCACGCCACGCACGCCGCCAGGTACACCGCGCCACCGATTCGCAGCAGCCGCTCCCGCGCGGGCACCGCCCACAGGAACCCTACGGCCACCGCCGCGCTCGCGAGGAACGAGAGCAGCGGGTAGGGCTCCCGCCCCCCCTCCGGGAAGAGCCCCGCCAGCGCCGCCACCACCACCGCGGGCGGCCCGCCCAACACCACGAGGCTGCGCGGCGAGCGCGCGGCGAGCGAGTGCGTGAGCCCAGCGAGCGCCAGCAACGCCCCCGCCACCGGGCTGCACGCCGCGCACACCGCCGCGAGGGCCGCGGCCACGAGCGGCCGGCCGCGCATCAGCGCGAGGGCCGCGCCCAGCGCGAAGCTCACTCCCAGCGCGAACGTCACCCGGCCGCTCCACACGTCCCCCAGGGCCGCCACCGCGAACCACATGGCTCCCCACCGCGCCGCCGCCCCGTACTCCGTCGCCGCGGCCCGTTCGAACAGAGCGACCGAGGCCAGCACCGCCGCCGCGCCCACCGCGCGCACACCCACC
>JBOGYA010000057.1:0-12484 GCA_050696515.1 Solirubrobacteraceae bacterium | reverse complement strand
CGCTCATGTGCTCCCGCACGGCTGGGTCCAGCACGGTGCCGGTGTCGACGCGGAAGACGATCTGGTCGCGGTCGCCCGCCTGCGCGGGGAAGCTCTGCTGCAGGAGGTCCGCGGCGCGCTGCGCGTCGGAGTGGGGCAGCGTGAAGTTGTTGGAGTATTCCGTCCCCGCCGACTGCGCGAGGCCGTTCACGACGACGATCAGGAGGACCCAGCCGAGGATGACGTACAGGCGGTGGGTGGTGGACCAGCGGGCGAGCTTGAGCATCGGGACCTCGGGCGGTAGGGGGGAACCTGGGCGGGGGCGCGGCGCGCACCATCCTGCCGGCGGGGCTTGTACAGAGAGTAGAGGCTAGCTGCGGGAATGCGGCATCGCCGCCGTTCGTGCTTGGCATATGTCGCCGTTTGGGCTGCATATACCCTCGTTTTGGGCTCGGCGTCCTTCGGTCGTTTGGATGGGTGTACCCCCGCTTGGGGGTTGTTGTTTGCCTCGCCTATACCGCTCGCTTGGTGTCGTTGTTTGGCTCGCCTATATCGCCCGCTGGTATGGGCTTGGTATATGTCCTGTTTTGCGCTGCATATACCGTCGGTGGGGGCTTGGTATATGTCGCCGTTTGAACTGCATATGCCGCCGCTCGGCGACAGACACCGTGGCCGCGCGTGTGGGATGCCCCGTCAGTTCACGCTCGGGTCGAGCGGCATCCGCGCCATCAGGGCGTAGGCGCCGCCCTTGCGGACGAGGACTCGGCTCCAGAGCTCGTCGGGGCTTTGAGTGAACACGTCGTCGGGCAGTGCCGGGTGAGCGATCCAATCGCCGTGGTCGAGCTCTTCGTCGAGCTGTCCCTCGCCCCACCCGGCGTAGCCCGCGAACACGCGCCGGCGGGCGATCGCCTCGGAGAGCTCGTCGATGTCGGCCTCGGGCGCGGGGAAGCCGATGCGCCCGAGCACGAGCAGCCCGGCGGGGGAGGGGTCGAGGAACTCCGCGAGGAAGACGATCGAGGTCGGCTGGACCGGTCCTCCGACGTACACGGTCTCGAGCTCCCCAAGGGCCTCCTCGAGCTGGGGCACGGCCTCGCTGACCGTCACCGCGGAGGGGCGGTTGAGCACGACTCCCATCGCCCCCTCCTCGCTGTGAGCGCCGATCAGCACCACGGCGCGCCTGAAGTTGGGGTCCCGCAACGACGGGGCGGCGAGGAGCAACTGGCCGCTGAGGGATTCCTCCATGCCTCTAGGCTACCCCCGTACGCGACCTGCTTCACTTCTCGGGTGCCCGATCGGGAGTTCGACGTGGTCGTCATCGGCGCCGGACCGGCCGGTGAGGTATGTGCGGGGCGGCTCGCGGAGAACGGTCTGAGCGTCGCGCTCGTCGAGCGCGAGCTCGTGGGCGGTGAATGCTCGTTCTATGCCTGCATGCCCTCCAAGGCGCTGCTGCGCCCCGCGCAGGCGCTGGCGGAGGCGCGCCGCGTTCCGGGGGCCGCGCAGGCGGCGGGCGGCGAGCTGGACGTGGCTGCGGCGCTGCGCCGTCGCGACGAGGTCGTGCACGACTTGGATGACGGCGAGCAGCTGCCGTGGGTGCGCGAACGCGGGATCGAGCTGCTGCGCGGCCACGGGAGCCTGGAGGGCGAGCGTGCCGTGCGCGTGCGCGGCGGCGGGGAGGGCGTGCGCGGCGGTGCGGACGACCTCCTCCTGCGAGTGCGCAGAGCCGTGGTGCTCGCCACGGGCAGCGGCGCCGCCCTACCACCGATTCCGGGGCTGCGGGAGGCGAATCCGTGGACCAACCGCGAGGTGACCACGGCGGGAGCGATCCCGGAGTCGCTGCTGGTACTGGGCGGCGGGGTGGTGGGCGTGGAGATGGCACAGGCCTACGCCTCCCTGGGCGCGCGGGTGACGGTAGTGGAGGCGCTGGAGCGGCTGATCGCGGGCGAGGAGGAGTTCGCCTCCGAGCAGGTGCGCGCGGCCCTGCAGGCGCTGCGCGTCGAGGTGGCACTGGGCGTGAAGGCCACCGCGGTGAAACGCACAGGCGGCGCGGGGCCGGTGACGGTGGAGCTCGAGGATGGCCGTTCCTACACCGGTGCGGAGCTGCTCGTGGCGGTGGGCCGCCGCCCTCACACCGAGCAGTTGGGACTGGACGCGCTCGGCATGGCGGAGGCGAGCCCGCCCGGCCGGCCGGTGGAGGTTCAGGAGACGATGCAGGTGCCCGGCCACGAGTGGCTGTACGTGGTGGGGGACACGAACGGGAGGGCGCTGCTGACTCACATGGGCAAGTACCAGGGGCGGCTGGCCGCGGACCACATCCTCGGTCGTCCGGTGCGGCTGTGCTTCGACGGGAGGCGCTCCCCGCGGGTGATCTTCACCGATCCGCAGGTGGCGGCGGTGGGCCACACGCTGCGCAGCGCGCGCGAGGCGGGCGTGAACGCGCGCGCGGTCGATCAGGGCACGGAGGACAACGCGGGCGGCAGCTTCGTGGGTCACGGCGCCCCGGGGACGGCGCGCCTGGTGGTAGACGAGGATCGCGGCGTGCTGGCGGGCGCGACGTTCACGGGAGTCGAGGTGGCCGAGCAGCTGCACGCCGCCACGATCGCGATCGCGGGCGAGGTGCCCCTGGAGCGCCTGTGGCACGCGGTGCCGTGCTTCCCCACCCGCTCCGAGGTGTGGTTGGGGCTGCTGGAAGCGTATGGGCTCTAACTGAAAAAAAGATGGAGAGGGGTCTGGCCAACCGAGGAAGAGAGGCCGGCTCACCGGCCTCTGGCCGACTGCGCCACCCTCTAGGCGGCCTTCAGCCGACTGCGCCACCTTCTAGGCGGCCGAGAACAGATCGAGCGTCCCGCTGAGCCGGTGTTCGTTGGCGTCGCCCTCGGGCTCGACGACGTGCCCGTCGACGACGATCGGGCTGTTCCAGTGGCCGGGGGCGCCGGGCAGCTTGGCGAGCGGACGCGGCGAGGATGGCCGGTAGACGTAGATGCCGCCGGCGGAGAGGTCGTAGACGTAGAGCAGGCCGCCCGCCATTACGGGGCTGGTCCCCGGCGTGGAGGTCTCCCACGCCCGGTACAGCCGTCCACCGCGCAGCACGTACGCCGCGGTCCCGTTTTCGTCGGCCACGAACACCGTCGTGCGCCCGTCCCGCCGCCAAACCGCCGGTGCGCTGAACAGCTCCCCGCCGCCGGGGATCTGCAGGCGCTGGAGTTCCCCTCCGAGTGGATGCCGCTGCGCCGGTGCGCCCGATGGAGGATGCCCGTCGAGGCGTGAGAGCGCGAGCACGCGCATGATCCCGTCCTTGCCCGCCAGCACTACGCGGTCTGCGCCGAGCAGCGTCGGGGCGCTCGAGCCGAGGTCGGTGTCGCTGGAGTTGAGCTGTTCCTGGTCGGTCGGCGTGAAGGACTGGCGCAGCGCCAGGGCCGGGAACGTGAGCTCGAGCACGCTGTCGCCGAAGTCGGTCGTGCCGTTCCACGGGCCGTTGCCGGTGTCGACGAGGATGCGCCTGCCGCCGGGCTCGACCACGGGTCCGCTGCGCGAGAGAATCGCCGAGTCGCTGGCTGGGCAGGTGCTCGGGATCTGCAGTTCGCGACGGTTGGCGCAGAGCGTGTTGAACACCCTCAGCAGCCGGCCGCTGGCCCGGTCGATCAGGACCACGTGGCCCTGGTAGGGCGGGGCGTCGCCGAAGTAGCCGCCGGTGGCCGCGACCACGTCGCCGCCGTCGATGTTCAGCGCCGCGGCGATCTTCTCGCGGGTGGGGTCGCGGGTGATCCTCACCGGCCAGGCGCCCGCGCGGTCCTCGCTGCCGTCGGCGAGCGAAAGCTTGTGGATCAGCCCGTTCGGCGAGGCCGCGTACACGTACAGCCGGTCCGGGTCGGCGAGGGGGCTCGCGGTGGTGATCTGGGCGGAGCCCGCCCAACTGCCGAAGCCCGGCGGGGTGAACGTCCACAGGACCTTGCCGCTGCCCGCGTCGAGCGCGATGGTCTTGCCATATGTGGTGGTGACGATCGCCACGTCGCGCACGGCTCCTGCGACCGTCACCCCGTGGAGGTAGATCGGCGATGAGTCGACGATTCCCGGCAGCGCCACGGTGAGGCGGTGCAGATGGGCGACGCTAGCGCTCGTGATGCCGGTGGCGCCTTCGCCGACGTTGGTGCGCTGCGGATCGAGCCCGAACTCCGGCCAGTCGAGCAGCGGCGCGCCGGACACGTGTGCCGCGGAGGGAATCGCGGCGCTGCTGGTGCTCGGTGTGGACACGTCGGCCGGGGCGGCGCTCCCGCAGGCGGCCGTCAGCGCAGATGCCGCCGTCAGGCCCAAGCAAGTGAGGCGGCGAGCGCGCATCTGGTGAGGTTCTAGCGCATCCGCTAGGGTGGCGAGGATGCCAAAGACACCCCAGGTCGGCGAGCAGGCACCGGACTTCGAGCTGCCGGGCACCGAGGGTCCGTTCAAGCTCTCCGAGCACCGGGGGGAGCGGGTGGTGCTGCTGTTTTACCCGGGGGACAACACGATGGTTTGCACGAAACAGTTCTGCTCCTACCGGGATCGGGCGGATGACTTCGCGGCATTGGACGCGACGGTGGTCGGGATCTCCTCGCAGGATCTGGCCTCCCATGAGGGCTTCGTCACTAAGAACAACCTGACGGTGCCGCTGCTTGCCGACGTGGACAAGGTAGTGGTGAAGGCGTACAGCGCTCACTCCGCCCGGTTGGGTACCAAGCGCGCCGTCATCGTGATCGATGAGCAGGGCATCGTGCGCCACCGCCATGACCATCTGTTGGGGCTCGACTTCCAGTCCGTGGATGACTTGAAGGAGGCGTTGGACGCTCTACCCGCCCGAACGTAGCTCCCTGGACGGACGGCCACGTCTAGCAGTTGGTTGAGTTGGTAGGATATCTCTCGTAAAGATTCCTACTTAGGATGTCTGTATGCGAAGCACGATTTCCGAGAAGGGCCAGGTCACCGTTCCCAAGCCACTGCGTGATCGACTCGGAATCAGGGGTGGGGACCGGCTCGAGTTCACCGAGGGACACGGAGGGCTTGTGCTGAGAAAGGCCACCGACCAAGACCCCGTCGAGGCGGTCTACGGGGTTCTGAGCCTGGGCGAGAGCACCGACGACGCGCTACGGGCGCTGCGCGGCACCCCCGACACGGTGTGATCACCGCTGTCGACACGAGCGTCCTGCTCGACATCTTCGGTGCCGATCCCAAGTTCGGTGTGCGCTCAGCGCGGGCGCTGCGTGAGTGCATCGCCGAGGGCGGTGTGATCGCCTGCGACATCGTGTGGGCGGAGACGAGCGCGTCGTTCGCAAAGCCGGAGGCGGCCGCGGCGGCGCTTGCACGACTACGCATCGACTTCTGCCCGCTCGACAGCTCGACATCGCTGACCGTAGGTCAGAGCTGGAGGGCGTATCGAAAGGCCGGCGGGATCCGCGAGCGGGTTATCGCGGACTTCTTGATCGGCGCCCACGCCCTCGTCAACGCCGATCGGCTGCTGACGCGCGATCGTGGCTTCTACCGGCGGTACTTCAAGCAGCTGCGCGTGCTCGATCCGAGCGACGACTGAACCGCAACCGTCAGTCAGGCATGCTCTGCCGCCAAAGGGTTGAGCCTGCTCTCGACGGCGGGGCGACGGTGCTCGTGTAGGCCGGACCGGTTTGGCGGGGTCGGGCTAGGAGTCAACCACGAGGGCATCGGTAAATCGGGTCGGATGTCGCGATTCCTTGATGGTGGCATCAGTAGCCTGCGCTGCATGGATACGAGCACGATCGCTTCCCTTGCGACGGCTGGAGGCACCCTGGTGCTCGCAGTGGCCACGTTTTCATCGACCCGCTCGGCGAACCGTGCGTCCCGCGTAACCGAGCAGGCGTTGAAAGTGGGGCTGCGCCCTGTGTTGTTCAACGCTCGCCCGCACGATCCGCCGCAGAAGGTTGGATATAGCGATGACCACTGGCTCGTGTTGCGCGACGGGCTTGCGGCAGTGCAGGAGTCCGCGGAGAACCTGTATCTCGCGATCCCACTGCGCAACGTGGCCTCCGGGCTCGCGGTTCTACATGGATGGCGCGTTTGGACCGAGCGGGTGCAAGCAAGTACTCCACCGCCTGCGATCGACGATTTTCGCCGGCTCACGCGCGACCTCTATGTGCCCGCCGGCGACGTCAGCTTCTGGCAGGTGGCCATACGCGATACCGGCGATGATCTGTACGAGCCGCTGCGGAAGGCGATCGTGGCTCGCAGCGCGATCTTCATCGACGTTCTCTACGGCGATCACGAGGGTGGGCAGCGAACGATCACCCGCTTCCATGTCACGCCGCGCGCAAATGTCGCCGACGAGGAGCCCTGGCTGTGGGTTTGTGCGACTGTGCGCCACTGGAACCTTGACCGCGACGATCCACGTTAGGACCGCGGCCTTGGTCCTCACAAGGGCAAGGCGCCAGGGCGTACGAGAGAAGACGACGTGGTGAAAGGGCTCCGCTCCTACTGCGATTGCGCGAATGGCTCCGCGGCGCTGGACACGACAGCCTCGATCGCCTCTGCGGCTGCCGGCGCGCCGCCCGCCGCCGTATAGGCGCGACTCACGCGCTGCGCGCCATCGCGGCAGTCGATCGCAGTCCGGACAGCGTCCAGGAGGCGCTCGGGAGTGAGGCGCCGGGGGGGTAGGCGGACTCCCGCCGCGGCGACCTCGACGCGGCGAGCGGTCTCCAGCTGGTCGCGCCCGAAGGGCACGACGACGACCGGAACCTCGGCCGCGAGGGCCTTCTGGGTGATGCCCATGCCGCCGTGGCAGACCACGCAGGCGGCGCGCCCCAGGACCTCATCGTGGGCAATGAAGCGCACGACCCTGCTCCCGGAGGGCGCGTCGAATGCGTCGGGATTGTGTGCTGCGCTGGTGGCGAGCACCGACATCCCGGCCGGCGGCAGCGCCTCCAGCGCGACCTCGATCAGGCGTTTGTCGTGCTGGTGCTCGGTCGAGCACGTGACGAGCACCAGCGGGTCTTGCAGCTCGGCGAGCCATACGGGCGGTGGCGGCTGTGGCGGCGGGTGGGAGGGCGAGCTGGGGGACGGGTGGGCGGGGTGGGCGGGGTCCCAATTAATCGCGCCGACGAGGCGCACGTTGGCCGGCCAGTCGCTGCGCGGGTACTCGAAGCCCTCCGCGGTGAGCGCCAGCAGCAGGGGAGGCCGCCCGAGCAGGTCGGTGAAACGATCGAGCCCGCGGAGGCCGTGCCGAGTGCGCAGCGCGTTCAGCGTCGGCATGACCGCCCGGTCGACGCTGGCGTTCCAGATGCGGCGCAGGAGCGCGTCACGCGCCCTGTCGAGCGGACCGCCCGGGGGAGCCAATCCCGGCCCATAGGCAGGAGCGTCGCGGGAGGGCAGCATCAGCAGGAAGGGGGAGAACATCGCCCAGGGGCGCCCGGACGCCTCGGCCACCGTCGCGGCCCCCCAGCAGTTGACGTCGATTACGAGCACGTCCGGGTCGTGCTCTGCGATCGCGCGCGCGAGGTCGGGAGCCTCATGCTCGGCACGCGCCGCGAACGTCGCCAGCGCGCGCCGGCCCTTCGCGGGCACCGAGCGCGCCTTGTAGTCGTCGAGCTCGATCGCTTCGATGCGCTCCGAGATCGGCTCGGCGTCGACGCCGAGCGTGCGCAGCAGCTCGACCTGCGAGGAGAGTGTGCGCAGCGCGAGCTCGTGGCCGCGTTGCTGCAGCTCCTGCACGACCGGCACGATCGGATAGAGGTGCCCGCGCGCCGGCGAGGTGTAGACGAGGACCTTCACCGCTGCACCGCGAGCGCGGCCATGAGTGCCGCGATCGGGTACGGGCGCCTGGGGGCCGGTGAGGTGCGGGCGAGGACCTTCACCGCTGCACCGCGAGCAGGCGTTCGATTGCGTTGGTCAGCGTCGCGCGAACCTCGCCGCGCTCGAGCCCGAGGTCGTGGGAGAGCAGCCACCAGGTGTGCACGTCGCAGAGCGCGATCAGCGCGGCACGGCAGCGCAGACGTGCCTCCTCGTCCAGACGTCCCAGCTGCGGGCCGAATGCGTACTCAACCCAGTTGTAGTGAACCTGGCGCGCCATCTGCGAGAGGCTGGCGAGTGCGGGTGTGCCGCTCTCGAGCCAAGCGCCGACCCGCAGTGAGCGCTCGCCCCAGGCTTCGTAGTGGTCGAGCACGTTGTCGACTGCGCCTGCGATGTCGCCCTGGGGGGCGCTCCAGCGCTGCTTGAACATCTCCGCCGCACTGCTCGCCAACGCCTGCATCAGCAGCCCGTCCTTGGAGCCGAAGTGGCGCAGCAGCGTCTGCTTGGTGACCTGCGCTCGCGCCGCCAGCGTCGCGAGCGACACCTTCGCCCAACGGCCCTGGGTGAACTCCTCCATCGCGGCGTCCAACAGCGCCTCTCGGGTGCGCTGCTGCGCCTGCGCTCGCGCCACCTGTTTGTACGGGCGTTTATCGATGTCGGCCATAAACCTAGCCAGCTGAGCGCCGGGTGTCAAAGGTTCAGTCCTGCAGCGCCAGCGCGGCCGGTACACATGCGGCGACGTAGCCGGGAATCGCAAGGATCGCGAGCGCGGTGGCGGTCACGAGCGCGAGGCTCTCGAACCCCGCGAGCGCTGTGACGGAGTAGACGACGGGGAAGTTGATCGCGTCGGCGAGCGCGCGATCGGCCAACTGCTGGCCGTAGAGGCCGAAGAGCACCCCGGTCAAGCAGCCGACGCCGACCAGCAGCAGGCTCTCGAGCAGGATCGTGCGCCACAACTCGGCACGGGGGAGCCCCTCGAGCTTGAGCTTGGCCAGGCGCGGGCGACGCTGCCAAACCAGGGCGCCCATCGCCGCGGCCATCGCGAGCACCGCGGCGATCGGGATCAGCGTGGCGATCTGGGTGAGGCGCGCGAGGGCCTGGCGGCTGAGTGCGCTCTGCCGGCCCGCGTGCTGGCGAGCCGTTTCGACCGTCAGCCCAGAGGTGCTCCCGCCCGCTCCTCCGCTTGCCCCCATGTCCCCGCTCCTCGTGTCCCCGCTCGCCCTCGTGTCCCCGCTTGTCCTAGTGTCCCCGCTCGCCCCCATGTCCTGGCTCAACCCCTGCCCGCCGGGGTGGGCGTCCAATGCACGTTCGATCTCGCGCGCCCCCAGCGCAGGCGGGACGCCGGGGGCAAGCAGGATGCTGTAGGCGCTAGCGTCGCCGCTGCCCCATGCGCGCGCGTAGTCGGAGGCGTTCATGACGATCGCGCCGGGCGCCCAGCTGAGGTTGGTGGACAGCGCCGCGAGGCGGAACGTCCGCGGGTCGGGAGTCGGGAGCGTGAACGCCTGTCCGATGTGCAGGTGGTGTTCGGAGGCGATTGTCTGCGAGAGGACCAGCCAGCCGCCGGCGCGCACCCGCTCGGTCGCCTGGCGCAGGTTGCCCTGCACGAGCTGGTCGGCGGGCAGCAGCGGGGCGGCCTGGCGCGGCGGGGCGATCACCAGCACACGGCGCTGGCCGTAGTCCAGCAGTCCGCTGCGGTAGAGGCGCACCGCGCGCACGCCCGGCAGACGCTCGAGCTGGGCCTGCTGCGTCGGCTTGAACGGCGCGGTCTGCAAGAGGTTGTAGGAGCCGGCTGGGGCAACCCACACATCGGTGAACGCGTTCATGTCGTGCGCCGCGTTTTCGAGGCCGGCGAGCAGGTCGTGGTGCGCGCCTTGGATCGCGACGCTGCCGAAGACCGCGACTGCGCCGGTCGCCGCGATTGCGAGCGCCCGCGCGCGTGCCGCGCTCAGCTCCATCACTGCGACGTGCGGGACGGCGCTCGTGATCGTGCGGGCGAGCTGCCTGACGAGCAGGAGCGTCGCGCTGAGCGCAAGCGGCAGCTCCAGTAGGAGGGCGACCACCAGCAGGACCATCCCGGGAATCGCGGCGTCCGGGGCGGCGAGCAGGATCGCGGTGGCGCCCCCAAGACAGGCCAGGCCGGCCAGGGCCTGGACGAGCGGGCTCCCGAGCAAAGCGGTGCCGGAGCTTTCCCGCGGGCTGAGTGCGGCGAGCGGATCGCGGGAGAGGATGTCGCGCAGTGGGCTGAGCACCGCCACGATCGCGGCGAGCATCCCGCCGCCCGTCGCGATCGCGATGCTCTGCCAGCTCACGACGCGCTCCGAGCCGAGCGCGAAGGCCAGCGAGAGGAACGCCGGGTTGGAGTGGAAGAGGTGGATCGAGAGCTCCTCGCCCAACGCCAACCCGAGCGCACATGCGACCAGGCCCAGCACGACGGCATCGAGGAGCAGCACCGCGATCACGGTCGTGGGGGCGTACCCGTCGCGGCGCAGGTCGGCGATCAGCCGGCGGCGCTGGGGGACGGTGAGCAGCATTGCGTTGAACGCGAACAGGAATCCCACGAGCGCGCTGATCGCGGCGAACAGCGCGGTCGACTGGTTGCTCGCCGCGGCGGCCTTCGCGAACAGGGTTTCGTCGTAGTCGATCGCCTTCACGTCCAGGCGTCCCGCGGCGAGCGCCAGCAGCGCGGCTCGTACCCGGGCTTCCGAGCCGGACGCGGGCTGCACGAGGATGCGGCTCACACGGGCGCCCAAGCCGGTCATTTCCTGCGCGAACGACAGCGGCACGAGCGCGATCGGGCTGCCGATCAACGGGCCGATCTGACGTTCGTGAAGTTGGGCGTAGAGCGGGGCTGTGGCCGTGTGCCCGGCGAGCTGGAAGGTGACTTTCTGGCCGAACCTGCTCACACCGATGGTGTGTGCGAGCGGCGCGGGCAGCACGACCGCTCCGAAGCCCGCGAACGGGGTGAGCTCGGGGTCGCGCACGAGCGTGCCGCCCAGCTCGGGCAGGCTGGCGTCGGCGCCGACGAGCTCGACCGACTCACCACCCCGGGGGCCGAGCGCGTTGGCGCTAGCTTCCAGCAGTGGCGCGGCCTTGCGCACGCCGGGGATGCGCCGCACACGACCCACCATGCTTTCCGGGAAGCCGTGGGGGTCGCGCGCCAACAGCTGTAGCGTCGCGCGACCGGCGATCCCGTGCGTGAGCTCCCCGACGGAGCTCTGCAGGCTTGAGCTCGAGACCTGCGAGGCGAACAGCAGCGCGACCCCGGCGGCGATTCCCACGATCGCCAGGCACTCCTGCACCAGGCGCGCGCGCAGGCGCACCCGGTAGAGGCGCAGGACGTTGGCCGGTTTCAATACTGCCCCGCGTCGGCGGCGACTGAGAGCCCGCCGGCCCGCTCGCCCGCCTTGTGCCCCCCGATGTGCCCGCCGGCCCGGTTGTCTCGGTCCTGCTCGGCTCGTGCCCCAACGCCCCCGGCGGCCTCGTAGTCCGAGAGCCGGCCGTCGCGCAGCGCAAGCACCCGGTCGGCATAGTCGGCGGCCATCGGATCGTGGCTGACGAGCACGATCGCGACCCCCCGCTCGCGGCACAGCCCGCGCAGCAGCTCGAGCACTTCGCGCCCGCGCTTGGTGTCGAGGCTCCCGGTCGGCTCGTCTGCGAGCAGCAGCCGTGGCTCGGTGGAGAGCGCCCTGGCGATCATCACGCGCTGGCGCTCGCCCATCGAGAGGGTCTCGGCGCGATGCTGCAGGCGCTCACCCAGCCCGAGGCGTTCGAGCAGGGGCGCGATCTCGCGCTGCGCATCGCGCCAGCGCAGCGTCTTCAGCAGCTTCAGGACCGCGTTGTCGATCGCGGAGACGCCCGGCAACAGGTCGAAGTTCTGGCGGATGAACCCCAATTCGGAGAGCCTGAAGTGCGAGGCTTCGCGCTCGGAGAGCGAGGACACGTCGCGCTCGCCGATCAGGACGGTGCCGGCGGTGGGTTTCAGCAGCGTCGCGACCATCAGCAGCAGCGTCGTCTTGCCCGATCCGCTGGGCCCGTACAGGGCGACCATCTCACCGGGGGCGACCTTCAGCGACACGCCGTCCACCGCTCGTACGGGCTCCCCGCCGACGGCTGGGTAGTGCTTCACAAGCTCGCGCAGCTCCAGCATCCGATCTCCCTGGTCGTCGCCTCGGCCGCGCCTTTAGTCCGAGAGCCTGCCGCTCATCTGCACGGTGATGGCGTCGGTGGACTGCTGGATCGTGCCGCTGAAGCTCAAACCGGACCCGTGGACGTGGGTGTAGCTTCCGCTCCCGCCGGTGACCGTCAGCGTCCCTGAGAAGTCGGCTGCTCCCCCGCTCCGCCGGTAGGTGGCCGTCGCGTAACCGGAGATCGAGCCCCCGCTGCGCGCGATCTTGATCTGCGCCGTCGCGCGGCTGGTCGATACAAGGGTCATGTGGACATAGAGCGTGCCCGTGAACGTGCCGGACGCCGATCCCTGCTCGTAGAGCGTGAATTCGTGCTTGTAGGTGGCGTGCAGGCGACCGGCCTCCTTCAGGGAGATCGTCCTCGCGCTCGACCCCTTCACGGCCGCCGCTCGCCGGCCGATCTTTGCTCGGTAGCTCGTCGTGGCATGCGCCGCCAGTTGGCCGACCTTCGGTCGGTCGCTCGCACTGGCACGAGTCGCCGCTCGCCGGCCGGCCTTCGATCGGTCGCTACCCCTGGCGGCGGGTGGGCACGGCGCCGTCGC
>JBOGYA010000056.1:0-12485 GCA_050696515.1 Solirubrobacteraceae bacterium | reverse complement strand
GCGCCGGGGAGCGCGCGGGCGCGCAGCCACCACAGCGAGAGGGCTCCCCCGACCGCGGCGGCGGCGAGCGCGGCGGCTCCGAGGACCTCCCCGATGCGCCGGGGGACCCACTCGGGCACCTTCGCGATCCCGGTCTCGCGGTGCAGTGCCGCGGCGGTGTGGCGCGTGTTGGTCAGCGACCACAGCGCGTCTCCGGTCACCACCCAGTCGCTCACCACCCACACCACCGGCGCGGCGGCGGCGAGCAGCGCGAGCCACGCGAGCTCCCTGGGGGTGCGTGGGCCGGCCTCCACCCCCTTGGGCACGTTGTCTTTTCGGTGCATATACCGCGCCCGCGAGCGCGCAGCATAGGGCCAAAAAAGATACAACCAGTACACCCCCGAGAACACCCACGCCTCGGGTCGCAGCAGCCCGGCGAGGGCGAGCAGGGCGAGCACGGGAGCCCCCGCGCGGCGGCGGCGGCTCTCGACGAGGAGGGCGCACAACACGAGCAGCAGGTAGGGGACGTCCACGTAGGCGCGCACCCCGTAGGAGAGCACGGGCACGCGGGTGAGCAGCACCACCGCGGCGAGGACCCCCGCGGGGCGGTTGAACCAGAGCGAGCCGAGCCGGTACACGGCCCACCCGCAGGCCGAGAGGGCGAGGAAGCCGAGGGCCACGGTCACGTGTTCGGCGGCGCGCGGCCCGAACGGGGCGAGCACGGCGCCGAGAGCCTCGAGCAGCGGGTGGGGGGTGGGAGCGATCGGGATCCCGTACTGGGGGGTTTCCCCGCGCACAGCCTGCTGCCCCCACACGAGCGCGTAGAGGGTGTCGTAGTTGGCGAACCCCACGCCGCTGAGGACCCGCAGCAGCACGGCTCCGGCGAGGATCGACAGCAGTGCCCCCACGCGCGCGCGGAGGTGCTTGGCGGAGGCGGGACGGGTGACGGAGGTGGGTGGTGGCACTGGCGGCGTGGCAATGGCGGCGGTCGAGGTCGAGGGCCGGGCTGGGAGCGTGGGGTATGTATACAAATTTCGAGCAGTGTATAACGATTGTTGCACGCGCTCTGGATTTTTAATACTCACACCCACCCCCTTTCACATCGCGCCTATACCAATGCGATACTCAAATCGAGATACCCAAATCGCATTCCTGCCGAGAGAGGGAGCGAACGGCCCCGAGTAGACTCAGCTCCAAGGTGCCGGGCGAAACGCGACAGCAGTCCCAACAGCCCCAGTCCCTGTACCGGCGCAACCGCCCGCGGGCGTTCGCGGACGTGGTCGGCCAGGATGCGGTGGTGCGCACGCTGCGGGGCGCGGTGGAGCGGGGGCGGGTGCACCACGCTTACCTGTTCGTGGGCTCGCGGGGAACGGGGAAGACCTCGATGGCGAAGATCCTCGCGGCGTGCCTGAACTGCGAGCGCGGGGCAGCGGGGGGCGGGCCGGGCGGGTCCACGACCGAGCCGTGCGGGGAGTGCGAGTCGTGCCGCTCGATCGCACAGGCCCGCTCGCTGGACGTGATCGAGATGGACGCGGCGTCCAACAACTCGGTGGAGGACATCCGCGAGCTGCGCGAGAGCGTGGCGTTCGCGCCGGTGAGCGGGCGTCACAAGGTGTACATCCTCGACGAGGCGCACATGCTCTCGACGGCGGCGTGGAACGCGTTCCTGAAGACGCTCGAGGAGCCGCCGCCCCACACCGTGTTCGTGCTCGCGACCACCGAGGCGCAGAAGGTGCCGGCGACGGTGGTGGACCGCTGCCACCGCTTCGACTTCCAGCGCCCGACGGTGGAGCAGATCGCGGCGGTGGTGCGCCGCGCGGCGCAGGCCGAGGCGATCGAGATCCCACCCGAGGCGGTCGCGGCGGTTGCCCGCGCGGCGACGGGGAGCTTCCGCGACGCGCTGGGCACGCTGGAGCAGCTGTTCACCTACAGCGGCCCCCGCATCGCCCTGGAGGACGTGCTGGCGGTGCTCGGGGCGACGGACTCCCAGCTCTTGGAGGAGACGATCGACGCGGTGCAGGCGGGCGACGCCAAGGAGGTGCTGCTGGCGGTGGCGCGCTGCGCGGAGAGCGGCCGCGACGCGGGCGCGTTCGCGGGCGACCTGGAGGTGCGCGCGCGCGAGCTGCTGGTGGTGGGGACCCTCGGCGAAGTGCCGGCGGAGCTGGCGCTGACGACGGAGGCCGACGCGCGCCTGGCCGCGCAGGCGGAACGGGTGGCGCAGGCGACGGTGGTGCGCCTGCTGGAGCAGCTGGGCGGCGCCCTGGAGACGGTGAAGGCGGGCGGGGAGCCCCGCACGCAGCTGGAGCTGGCCTTGGTGAAGGCGGCGCGCCCGGAGGTCGCGGCGTCGCTGCAGGCGCTGCTGGCAAGAATCGAGCGCCTGGAGGGGCAGTCGGGTGCAGGGATTGGAGAGGGGCCTCCGGCCCCCGCGGCGTACGTAACGCGATCCGAGGGGCCGCCCGCGACGCCCCCCGCGGAGGAGGTGCCGGCGGTCGCCGCGGCGGAGCACCCCCCGGTGGCGGAGCGCGCTCCCACGGCGGTGCCTCTGCCGCCCACGCTGGCCGAGGAGCCCCCGGTGGGGAACGGCGTGGAGGAGACCGGGACGCCTGCGCCGGCGTCCCTCGCGGCGCCGACACCGCCGGACCTGGAGGAGCTCGGCGCGCTGTGGCCGGCGGTGGTGGAGTTGGTGGGCGCGGAGAACAAGCTCCTGAGCGCGGTGCTGGTCGAAGCGCGGCCGGTGGGGTTGCGCGAGGAGGAGCTGACGGTGGCGTTCCCCGCGACGGCGTCGTTCCTGAAGAAGAAGGCGGAGGACACCGCGCACCGCGCGGCGGTGACGGAGGCGTTGCGCCAGCTCACGGGCCAGCGGCGCCTGCGGGTGGCGTACGAGCTGCGCGAGGAGCTGCCCCCCGCGGCGGGGCAGGCGGAGCAGGCGCCGCGCACGGAGGAGGAGTGGGTGGCGCGCTTCAAGGAGGAGCTCGACGCGGAGGAGCTCGAGGAGGAGGGCGTGGGTGTGGGTGTGGGCGGATCAGCCGGCGAGCTAGCGAGTGAGGGAGTCGATTAGGCATGGCCCAGCAAAAGCGACCGAACATGCAGCAGATGCTCCAGCAGGTGCAGAAGATGCAGCGCGAGATGGAGGAGGCGCAGGAGGCGCTCAAGCACGAGACCGTGGAGGGCTCGGCCGGCGGCGGCGTGGTGCGAGTGCGGGTCTCGGGCGCCCTTGAGGTGAAGTCGGTGTCGATCGCCCCGGAGGCGGCGGACCCGGAGGACGTGGAGATGCTGGGCGACCTGGTGCTCGCGGCGGTCAACGAGGCGCTGCGCGCCGCGCAGGAGCTGGCGGCGGAGCGAATGGGCGGGGCGACGGGGGGCCTCGACCTGGGCGCGCTCGGCGGCCTCGGCCTGCCGGGCTTGTAGGGCATGCCCCCACTCTGGCGTCACACCCGCGCCCCGGCCCCTCGCGCACGTCTGGAGCTGGCGCATGCGTGCCCGCGGACGCCCCGCCGGAGGCACGTGCGGGCGTGAGCACCTTCGCGCCCCCCGTCCAGAAGCTGGTCACCGAGCTCTCGAAGCTGCCGGGGGTCGGCAACCGCACGGCGCAGCGGCTGGCCTTCCACATCCTGCGGGTGTCCGGGGAGGAGGCCACCGCGCTCGCGCAGGCGATCCTCGAGGTCAAGGAGCGGATCGGGCTGTGCGAGGTGTGCTTCAACCTCGCGGATGAGCCGCGCTGTCGCATCTGTCGCGACCCTCGCCGCGACCACGGGGTGATCTGCGTGGTGGAGGAGCCCTCGGACGTGATCCCGATGGAGCGCACGCACGAGTTCGAGGGCTCCTACCACGTGCTCGGGGGCGCGCTCTCCCCAATCGACGGGGTGGACCCGGAGGACCTGAAGATCGCCGAGCTCTATGCCCGGATCTTGAATCCCCCACCCGCCCCCGCAGGGGAGGCCCCCGCGGTGCGGGAGGTGGTGCTCGCGACCAACCCCACCACCACGGGCGAGGCCACGGCGCTGCACATCGCCGAGGGCCTGCACGAGCGCGCCCCCGAGCTGCGCGTGACCCGCCTGGCCAGCGGCCTGCCGGTGGGGGCGGACCTCGAGTACGCGGACGAGGTCACGCTCGGCAAGGCGCTCTCGGGCCGGCGGGCGCTGTAGGGCTCGCGCCCCCCTCGGGGCACCCCGATCGACCGAGCGGCACGCCCTTGCGAATCGGCCTGCCTTGCGAATCGGCCTGGGTAGAGCGGTTAGCCAGGGCTGGCCACCGGCACGGCGGCGTGGCCGTTGGTCTCCTCCACGAGCACCGGCGGGCAGGGGTCCTCCGCGACCTCTTTGAGCGGCGGAGCCTCCGGGTGCACGGCGGCCCTGTGTGGGGTCTCTTGGCGTAGCTTGGGCACGATCCCGTCGAGCTCGAACGAGGCCCAGCACGCTCGTGCGAGCTCGTGCCCGTGGTTGGCCCAGGTGGCGTTGATGACCTTGAAGCCGCGCGATTGCAGCCATTCGACTGCGGGCAGGTAGTCGGTGTCGCTGGAGACGAGCAGCGCCGCGTCGAACGCGGTCTGGCTCGCGAGCGAGAGCAGCCCCGTGACGATCGCGGTGTCGACGCCTTTCTCGGGCGACCACCGCATCGGCTCTGCGCAGTGCGGGCACTTGTCGATGTTCTGCTCGCACGCCCGGCAGTACACGGATCTGGGCTTGGAGCGGCGCACGCGGGTGGTCACGCGGAAGCGCGGCTGCTTGTCCAGGAAGGCGTCGAACCAACCCTTCAGCTTGCGGCCGGCGTCGTCTTCGTCGTAGGAGGCGTACACCAGCGCCTCCTCCAGGTGCAGCGAGTCCTGGAAGCCAGCCATCTGCAGTTGCCGTTCGCTCTCGGCGAGGAGCTCGGAGGGAACCTTCAGCCAGTCGATGCGCTCGCCGTTGGCCCGGTTACGCCATTGCAGGCTGAAGTTCCAGAAGTCGATGAAGATGCTCGTGCGATAGGCCACGCTTGACCTCCTATCATTTAGAATTGCCTGTATGTAACGATAGCGCCTATCCTGCGCGGCGGTGTCAGGACCAAAGTCTGAGATCGTCGTGATGAAGTTCGGCGGGACCTCCGTCGCGGACGCCGAGCGGATCAAGCGGGCGGCGCGGCGCATCGTGGAGCGGCGCGAGGCGGGTGCGAACGTGGTGGCGGTGCTCTCGGCGCGCGGCAAGACCACCGACGAGCTGATCGCGCTAGCCGAGGAGGTCTCCGCTGCGCCCGACCCGCGCGAGATGGACATGCTGCTGTCTGCCGGCGAGCGCATCTCCTGTGCGCTGTGCGCAATGGCGATCCGCGACCTCGGCCACCGCGCGATCTCGCTCACTGGCTCCCAGGCGGGGATCGTCACCGACAGCTGGCACACCAGCGCGCGAATCATCGAGGTGCGCGCCGACCGCGTCAAGGAGGCGCTGCGGGAGGACCACATCGTGCTGGTGGCCGGCTTCCAGGGCGTCTCGACCGCCACGCAGGACATCACCACGCTCGGGCGCGGCGGCTCGGACACGACCGCGGTCGCGGTCGCCGCCGAGCTGGGCGCCGAGGTGTGCGAAATCTACACCGACGTCCCCGGCGTGTTCAGCGCCGACCCGCGGGTGGTGCCCGACGCGCGCAAGCTGGACGCGGTCACGTTCGAGGAGATGCTGGAGATGGCATCCTCCGGCGCGGGCGTGCTGCAGCTGCGCTCGGTCGAGTACGCGCGCAACCACGGCGTGCGCATCCACTGCCGCTCATCATTCGACGACCGTCCCGGCACCCTGGTGGTGTCGGAAGGAGAGAACATGGACCCTGCAGAGCGACCCATCGTCAGCGCCGTCACCCACTCGACCTCGGAGGCGATCATTAAGCTGGTCGACGTTCGCCACAGGCCGGGCATGGCGGCCCGCATCTTCACGGCGCTCGCCGACGCCGGCGTGGAGGTGGACATGATCGACCAGGGCCCGCCGACGGGGGAGTTCGCGCAGATCGCCATCACGATCCCCCGCGACCGCATGCGCGACGCGCGCGCGGCGCTTGAGCCCCTGACGGGCGAGGTGTTCGCGGAGCTGGTGCCCGACGAGAACGTCGGCAAGGTGTCGATCGTCGGTGCCGGCATGCGCACCTACCCGGGCGTGGCGGCGAAGATGTTCAACGTGCTCGCCGAGGAGGGCCTCAACCTCGACATGATCACGACCTCGCCGGTCAGGATCTCAAGCGTGATCCCGCGCGATCGCGTGGACTCAGTGGTGCGGGCGCTGCACGCCGCGTTCGAGCTCTCCGGCCCCGACACGATCCGCGTCGAGGAGACGTTCGGGGCCAGCGGCAAGGGGTAGCCGCCGTGCAATCCCATTCACTATAAATCCGACTTTTTCTGTGGAAAATATTCCCAAACCCCTTCCGGGGCAAAAGTCCACTGTTTGAGTGAAGATAGAGCCCAGAAGCTTCTGGGAAAAAATGCTCTCAAAAATTCGTCCAGTGTGGTAGGGTGCCGCTCAAGCGGCCGCAAAATGGGAAGTTGAAGCTGCCGCGAGCTACCTTGGATCGGGATACAACGGAGGGGTTCCAGCTGCAGCATTGAGCGCACAACGACGCAGGGAGCGTCGCGCTTTCTGCGTCTAGTCGAAGCTTGCCGGGTGGCCGTAGCGCCGCGCGAGTAAGAGACAGCCATCTCGGCGGATGCTGGCTCCTCGCTCGTGCGATCGTCACGCACCTCGGCCTCGGATTTTCTACAGGTGCTTAACGTCGTTATGACTAGGAACGTGTAGTTTCGTCGCTGACAGATCAGGGGTTCGCTTCCCGTTCATTGACCCAGACAAGGGAAGCACGACGATACGGGGGTATCGACAGTGCCTACGGCAGGGATTGAGCAGAGTGCAAGGATGGAACGGCCGCTCCGCCATACGAGGTCGGGCGCGCCCACTGTGCGCCACGTGGAGACCAACTCGCGCCTGGTGTCGCAGGCGATCAAACGGGCCCAGGCCGGCGACCGCGACGCGCTCGGGTTCCTCTACGCGCGGTACGCCGACAACATCTACGGCTACGTGCGCAGCATCGTGCACAACCACCACGAAGCCGAGGACATCACCCAGCACGTCTTCACCAAGCTAATGCGGGTGATCGACAAATACGAGGAGCGCGACGTGCCGTTCTTCGCGTGGGCCCTGCGAGTCGCGCGCAACGTCACAATGGACCACATCCGCAGCGAGCGCTTGGTCCCGGTGGAGGAGATCAGGAAGGCCGACGATCGCGAGGAATCCGACCCGGCGCTGCGCGGGAGGATGCAGGACCTGCGCGACGCGCTCGACGCACTGCCCCTGGCTCAGCGAGAAGTGCTGATCCTGCGCCACGTAGCGGGTCTCTCGCCGGTCGAGATCGCGAAGCTCACCGGCAAGAGCGAGGGGTCCGTGCACGGCCTGCACCACCGCGGGCGCCGCACGCTCGCCGCGGAGCTCGCGAGCCGCGGCGCGGCTCCGACCACGATGGCCAGCAGGGCGCGCGCCTGAGAGCGCCGTACGGTCGCTGATCACCGGCGAAACGCTGGAGCCCATCGATCGCCCCGAAGGCGCATCGTAATGCGGTATACTCTCTTGTATGCCTGAGACGGTCATCATAAGGGCGCGACGGGAGACGCGTGATCTCCTGCGCGATCTCGCGAAGGTCGACGGGGAGACCGCGATCGACACCCTCGAGCACGTGATCCGGGAAGCGGCCGAGATGCGACTGCTGAAAACCCTCGCCACGGATCTGTCGTCTGTCCCAGAGCGCGCCGAGGCGGAGAGCGCGGCCTGGGACGCCGCCCTCGCGGACGGCCTCGATCCGGACGAGGACTTCTCCTCTTGGCGGTAGTCCCGCCGTGCCAGGGGGACGTGTGGTGGGTCGCCCTCGACCCCGTGGTCGGAAGCGAGGTCGCCAAGACGCGGCCCGCCCTCATTGTCAGCGTCGATGAGATCAACCACGCACCCGCGCGCCTGTGCATAGTCGCGCCGATCACGACCACCCCGCGCGAGTCCGCGGTCCGCATCGAGTTGCCGCGCAAGCAGGGAAGCGTCCGTGTCGGCTATGTGGAGCCCTACCAGATCCGCACCGTCAGCCACGATCGTCTGACCCGCAGGATCGACATGGCCGACGTGACCGTCAAGCGCGAGGTGGCGCACCGCATCGAGCTGTTCACGCGCCACCGGCCGTGAGCCGGTGACCCGTCACATAGCCAACTCGAGCTCCTGATGACGGGCGGCGGTGGGCCGGCACCGCCGGCGAGCGCAGGCCCGAGGCACGTGGGCCCGGTGAGCCTCCAGCTCGGCTGCGCCGGCTCAGTCGCCCAGCAGCTTTCCGAGCGGGTGTGGCTCCTCGAGCCGGTGCGGCGCCGGCAGCCGCCGCGCGATGCGTCCGCTGTCGCCGTCGGCGAGGTAGTAGAGCACCGCAAAGCTCGCGAGCTCCGCGATCGAGACGCCCTGCTTGGCGGCCTCCTCCTCCAGAGCCTCCCACGCGAAGGGGGCAAGGCCGATCGTCAGCCTGCGCGCGACGCGAGCGTCGCGCTTGTCACTGGTCTTCGAGCTATCGTCTGCGCACACGCTGATCACCGTCACCGTCGAGGTCGGTTCCCACTCCACTCTGCGTCAACGTAGGGGGGCGGCCAGACTTGCCGCAAGTGCCCGCCCGGCGGGTGCCGAAAAAGGCTGGTTCTTGCCAACGGGGCGTATTCAGGGGATGCCCGGCGGGCGAGTCCCGTAGAAGTCGAATGGTGTACACCGAAGCTGGTTGTCTGCATGGCTAGAAGCCCATGCCTGAAGGTGTGAGCAATTTGTGCGTGCAGAATAACAATCGCCCCCCATGACCGATTTCTCGATGCGAACTCATCGTATCCACATTGGGGATCCTGCCCTGGGCTTGCGATGGCCGGTGGCGGCGCGGCGTGCGAATAAAGGTCCAGCGTGACGGGTCCGCCCTTGAAGTCCCGGTGAATCGCCCGATAAGCGTTCTCTATGAGCGCTGCACGGGGACTTGCAGCGGGACTCGGTGGCGTCTCGCGAAAGGGGTTGTGCCTGTTTGTGGCCGGGCTTGCGCTGACGGCTCCACTGGGGGAGGGACTCGAAGCCGCCGAAGCCGGGCAAGCGCGCCCGGCGAGTCCTCACCGGAGCGCGTCGGCCGCGGCGGCGCACAAGCGCTCGCGCGCAACGGGATCGTCGTCCTCGCGGGCCAGATGTCCGTCGGCAGCGCGCCGCCGCGCCCGTGCCGCTCGTGGTCGCAAAGGGCGCGCGTCCAGGCGGGGGTGCCCCGCATCAAGGCGGCCGGCGAGCGTGCGCAATGCGTCGTTCCGCTCCGCCTACGTCGTTGCCAGCTCAACCGAAGGACCCCTGGTCTCGGGCGCTCCAACTCCAGCTGGCTCTCCCCTGGAAGGCGCGTTGGGGCCTGCGAGCGATGCGGGCTCCTTCGCAGGCGCCCCCGACGCTCCCGAAGGAGGATCTGGCTCGCCTGAAGGCGGCTCTGGTTCCTCTGGAGGCGCGGAAGAAGAACCCAGCTCCTCAGAAGGCGGCTCCGGCTCTTCCGAAGGGGGCTCGGGCTCGCCTGAAGGCAGCCCCGGCTCCTCCGAAGGGGGCTCTGGATCATCGGAAGGGGGCTCTGGCCCCTCCGAAGGCACCGAAAGTGGCTCGGGGTCCTCGGGTGGGTCGAGCAGCGCCCCCTCCGAACAGCCTGCGCCGTTCCGTTTCTTCCCCTCCACGAGCTTCTGGAATGAGCCGGTTCCGGCCGATGCGCCGGTGGATCCGAGCTCGGCTGCCTTGGTTGCCGCTCTGAACGAAGAAATTGCTCATGAGGAGGAAGCGAAGAGCGGACCTTGGATCGACACCACGAAGTACAGCATCCCGATCTACACCGTCGCGGCCGATCAGCCGGCCGTCAGCGTGACGCTCGACCAGGCTTCGGCTTCGTCCTCGCTGCGTTCGGCGTGCAGCGCGGTGCCGCTCCCGCCGGATGCTCAGCCCGCGATCGGCACGGATGCCCTGCTTGTGGTCTGGCAGCCGAGCACGGATCGGTTGTGGGAGTTCTGGAGGCTGGCGCGGCAAGCCGATGGCTGGCACGCGTCGTGGGCTGGCGCCATGCAGAACGCGTTGACTGACACGGGTGCCTTTGGGCCCAGTGCATGGCCGGGCGCCACGCGGTTGTGGGGGGCATCGGCATCCGCCCTGTCGCTTGTCGGTGGTCTGATCTCTCTTGAAGATTTCCAGATGGGCGAGATCAACCACGCGCTGTCGATGTCGCTCCCTGAGATTCGCGCCGGTGTCTATGCTTCCCCGGCGCAGCGTAGCGACGGGCGGTCCCTGGATCCGCTCTCGCTGCCGGAGGGAGCCCATCTGAGGCTCGACCCGACCCTCGACCTGGCGGCGCTGCACCTGCCACGGCTGACGTTGATGATCGCCAAGGCGGCGCAACGCTATGGGATCATCGTCAAAGACGGGTCCCAGAACGTGACCTTCGACGCACAGGACCCGACCCCGACCGGGACCGATCCGTACAGCGGGTTGGGTGGCTACTTCGAAGGCGAGTCCCCCCGCGAACTGCTGGCCGTTTTCCCCTGGAGCCATCTGCAGCTCTTGAAGATGGAACTGCACAGCGTCTCATGAGATCTCGCTAGGCTGTGGCCGCCGGGAGCCTGCTCGCCGCTCGCGCCAGGAACGCGCTCCGCTGATGGTCTCGCTCAGCCGCCGACGATCGCGCCGATTGATCCCGTCGCACGCCAGGAACGCCACGGCGTAGGCCACTACGCCCGCGAGGAGGCTGATGAGAATCCTGAGTAGCAGCTCGGTTGTGGGGCCAGCTGCCTGTTCGGTCAGATGCGCCGCGGTGAACCCGGCTGCATAGGCCGCGGCGAGGGCGAACCTCTCACGCAGCGGCCAGGTGGCGTGTAGCGGTCGGGTCAGGGAGCTGCTCAGCGCGGCCCCGCTGAAGACGATGACCACGAGGTACCCGGCGAGCAGAGCGATCGCAGGTCCGACGATGCCAATGCTCGGCGTGAGCACTACCAGCAAGACGACCGTGAGGACCATCCGCGCAATCGCGATCACGCTGGTTCGCCCTGGTCGGTTTGTCGCCCACAGTGCCTGAGTCTGCGTGACCGTGACCGCAGCCAGGGCGGGATAGGTCACCAACAGCGCGAGCGCCCAGGTGGCCCGGCTGAAGCCCGGTCCAAAGACCTCGAGCACCGAATGGGCCGCGCCGCCGATTGTCGCCGCGATCAGCAGCATCCCAACCATCTGGTAGCGGATCGAGTCGATCAGCGCGCGGTCGAAGCCGTCGCCGTCGCCTCCGGTGTGCCGCTGGACGAGGGTTGGGTAGAGCACTTCGGTGATGCGGCTGCTTACCTGCTGCAGCCGCTGCGGGACGGTCTGGGCACGGCTGTAGGCGCCGACCAGTACCACGGGCGCCACCAGCCCCAATGCCCAGATGCCGCCCTGCTGGCTGATCCCTTGGGCGATCTGGCCCGGAGTCGCTCTCAGTCCGAAGCGCAGGAGATCCGGCAGGACCTTCATGCCCATGCGATATTCCCTCAAGGTGAGACGCGCTCGCACGAACGGCCTCACGACGACGATACGATGCAGGAGCGATGTAAACGATGCGCCGATCGTCGCGATCACGAGCCCCCAGACCGAGCGCCAAGTGAAGCCTATCGCCCCGGCGATCACGACAAAGCTGAGCGCTTCATGCAGGCGCACCCAGAATATCTCGCGGCCGGCGACGAAGGCGGAGAGGATCGAGTCGATGTTCCAGCCGGTGTTCGTGACGAGCGTATAGCCGGCGATGCTGACGAATGTGGGCGCAACCAGCTCGGGATGGTGGAGGGGCCCCCGGAAGACGAACCAGCAGACCGCCGCGTCGAGCACCGCCACAACCACGGTCAGGCTCGAGGAGAACGTGAAGACAGCGGCGAACAGCTGCGTCACGCGCGGGTGACGCGGGGGCAGGCCCGTGATCTCCTTGATGAGAGCCTGCTGCTCTTTGACGCTTGAAAGCACCCACATCGCGGCCACTGGAGCGGAGACGAGCGCGAAGCTGCCGATGATCTGCACGCCGTACAGGCGGGAGGTGATGATCGTCGAGATGATGCCGGCCGCCGCGACCGCGAGGAAGCTGAGGGTGCCGAAGGCGAACCCCGAGCGGTAGCTTGCGCGCCCCTCGGTGGATTGGGGGCTGGGCACTGGGTTCGTATGGTCCGGCGTTGCCATGGGGAATGCCCGCGTCGCGATCGGGCGCCCATCAACGTGCGAGGGGTGGTGCATCCTTGCGGTGGTCGGCCGATTTGTGCTCCCGCCGATAGTGCTGCCGTGCTTTCCATGCGGCTGCCGAGCATGAAAGTTCGGCGCGAGAGGGACCGTTTAGATGCCGTGACGATCGATCGGGTGTTGCTGGCTGGGGTTGCTGGTGTGTGGTGGTGTTGTTTGGGTAGGTCTTGGTGCTGATTGATGCTTGCTCCTTCGAAGATTCCTGAGTCGTCTGCGGCTGTGTTCGATCAGCCGGATGGTGTG
>JBOGYA010000055.1:0-12652 GCA_050696515.1 Solirubrobacteraceae bacterium | reverse complement strand
GTTCGTTGCCGCACGCGGGGGTCCCCCCGGGCGCTTCGGCCGGAAGCTCGCACCAGCTCGCCTGCAGGGTGCCTCCGCCTGGGCCAGAGGGCTTGAAGAACAGCGTCGTCGAGGCGGGCACGCGGGTTTCGAGGTCCCCGCGGGCGCCATCGATCCAGACGCCTTCGCTCGTGACGGTCAGGAGCTGAGCCGCGACGGCCGGCGTGCTGGCGGTACCCGGCACCACGAAGGGCTCGCCGGCGGGCGGGGCGCCGGGACCTTGAACAGGGACGGTGAGCGGGTGCGCTTCTGCATCACCCGCCCCAGCCTGCAGGGCAACGGGCTTCCAGCTCCAGTGTTCCGGCGCCGCTTCGACACGGCGGAACAGCGCGACCGCCCCGCTCGGGTAGTTGGGGGAGAGCCGCGCGAGCAGCCACGCGTTCTTGGGCGAGCTCGCGCCGATCGCCAGGACACGGAAGCTTTCCGAGCTCTTGACGGGCACCTCGATCGGCTCGCTGCTCCAGTGGCGCCCGTCCCAGTGCAACACCTCGTTCTCCACGAGAGCGCCTTCGTCGACCGGCGCCACCAGCGCCCCCGCTGCGCCGTTGGCTTCTTCCAGCGGCGCGAGCATCGGTGCGCGCGCGAGGCCGAACAGGCGCTGGCCTTTTGTGAGCAGCGGTTCCGCTTCGCCTTCAACCGGCACGTGGCTCGTTTCTTCGAAGGCGCCGCCGGGCTTGCGCACCAGCACGACCTGGCCGTTGGGGCCGCCGGGCGCCGTGCCGGCGAGCACCCCGAAGCCCGTGGGTGTCAGCTGGCCGGCCAGCGGGCTCGTTGCGAGGAGGTCGAAGCCCGCGGGCAGCGCGGGCCCAAGCGTCCAGGTCCCTTCCTGTGCTTCCACCGACCCCGGGTGCACGTAGTAGCGAAGGAGCACGGTGGCCGAGCCCTCCTGCCCGATCCCCCACGTCTCCCCGGCGCCGGGCGCTCCAGGTTCTGCAGGCGTTGCGCCGATCATCAGCACGTCGCTCGCGGGCAGCGACGCATCGGTCTGCGGCACCGCTTCCTGCGGAGCGCCCGGCTGCGCGGCGGCGAGCGAGCCGCGCCGGGAGCCGGGGAGGGCGAACGACAGCGCCAGCACGATCGCGGTGGCCAGCGCGCCCACGAGCAGGAGCGTCCACGCGCGCGTCCCTCCGACGCGAAGCTTCCGGGCCCTCAAGGCAGCTGATCCGGTCCGCTCGTCAGGGCACTGCGCGGCAGCACGAACAGACCGGTCGTCTCGGTCGTGACGTTCGCGCCTTCGCCCGTCACCGAGGAGACGAGCGGCAACGGCGCGAGCGCGTGGGTCTGCAGGCTCAGCTTGGTCGGCCAGCTCCGCGGGTCGAGGCTCAGACGGAGCGTGCGGTTGCCGGCCTTCAGGGTGCGCATCGGGGTGGCCGCCACCACGCGGCCATGGCGCTTGGCGAGCAGGCGGACGCGGGCCTTGACGGCGAGGTGGAAGCTCAGCTGCAGCGTCGAGCCGTGGAGCAGCCGGCTGTGCAGGCGGGAGAGCAGCGGCAGCTGGACTTTCGAGCCGCTCGCGGGCTGCGTGGTTTCATCGTTCACGTCGCTTTGCAGCGGCGTTTCTTCATTCAGGCCAGAGGTGTCGGGGGGCGGCGCGTCGGCCACCACCTGCGGTAGCCCCTGGTCGGGGGGGCGGTACGTGATCACGCTGCCGAAGCCGGCGATTTCACTGCGCGGAAGGGTCTGTTCGCGTTCTGGCGCGAGGTGGTAGAGCCACCCCTCGGTGGTCGCCATCCAGCAGTCTTCGACGGCGGGACAGGAGATCCGCGCGGCCGCGCCCTTCGGACCGGCGCCCGCTTCGATCGCGCTCTTGGAGGGCAGCGTCTGCGTGCCGAGCACCTTGCCTTCGGCCGAGATGTGCAGGAGCACGGCGCTCACGCCTTCGCCTGAGCCCGTCGGCGGGCGCAGCGCGAGCCAGGCGTCTTCGCTGCCCGGTTCGGCCGCGATCCCGGCCACCGCCGCGTCCTTGGCTGCGCCACCGAGCAGCTGGAGTTCTTCGGCTTCGCTCGGCAGGACCCGGCCGAGCGGCCTCGGCGGCGTGCCGGAGGTGGGAGCGCCGGGGCCGATGAGCTGACTCCACACGCCCTGGACGCGGCGTACGACCGTCACCTGGCCCGCTTCTTCGGGGGGTTCGATCGCCTTGGAGCTTTTCCCCGCCGCGCCCCACAGGGCGCCTTCGGCCGCCGAGAGATGCAGGAAGTCGAGCGCACTCGTGAGCTCGCTCGAGGACCCGTAGAGGGGCGGTTCCTCGGCTTCGGGCGCGATCGGCGGGGTCGCTTCGGGTTCGATCGCGTGCACCACCGGGTACCTGCTCTGTTCCTTGGCGACGAGATCGCCGGCCCGCACGCGGACGCTCTCGTAGAGCACGCCTTCGAGCACGCTCATGCTCTCCACGGCGTGCCCTTCCCCGGGATAGGGTTCCGCTTCCAGCGCGCTCCCGTCCCAGTGCAGGTGGAAGGCCCCGAGCTGCGGTTCCGGGAGCGGGTCGCCCCCGAACCAGCAGTCCTCGGAGGTGACGGCGGGCGGCGGCGGCGGGATGCACCCCGCGGCGTGCATCGCCTGGTAGGAGTCGGCCTGGCCGGCGGGGTGCGCGTAGGAGCCGACCACCTGGCCAGCGGCGAAGTGGCACAGCGTGTTGTCTTCGAGCGGCACCGCTCTTTCGAACTGTGTGCCGGAGGATTCGTTGGCCTGCCCCGGCCGCCCGTCGGAGACCGTCCAGAAGTCCTCGGGACCCGCCCACGCGATGCTCCCTTCGCTCGCACCGCAGACCTCTGCGATCTCGCGCCATTCGACGCCGTCGTAGGCCCACACGCCGGGGGGCACCGCCGGTCCGTTGCCGTGGGTGATCAGCAGTCCGCGGTTGGGTTCCCAGAACTCGATGTCGCCGATCTGCCCGAGACCGATCGGCAGCGCCGCTTCCGGGGTTCCCGCGGGCGCCTTCGGGGGGAGCGGCTGTTCCAGCCGCCAACTTGCGCCGCCTGCTTCCCCAACTTCCGCCGCGCAGGACGCGGGCGGCGACGCGCACGCGAACGCGCTCGCCAGGACCGTGGGGACGAGCAGCGTCCAGAGGCGCCCGACCAAGTGCCTCATCGCCGCGCGGCCCCATGGGCGTGAAAGCAGGCCCACGTGCCTCATCGCCAAGCTACCCGTGGGCGTGAAAGCGGAACCACGTGCCTCATCGCCGCGCAGCCCCGTGGGCGTGGGAGCGAGCGGCGCCCTTGGCCGGGCGCCGCGCGGCGCGGGCGGTGCGCCTGAATGAGACCGCGACGCTCTCACGCAGGGCCGGCTCGCCGGGCGAGCTGAACGTGACGCTCGCGTTCGCCGAGAGACCGCCCGGCGCGGAGGCAAGCGCGGCGTAGGGCTTGCCGAGCTTCAGCACGAGCACGACCAATTCCCCTGCGGGGGCGTGCGCGGTCTGCCCCGCGACGGCGACCGTCCGGGTCGCGACGAGCTGGCGTGAGCCATGGCGAGCAGCGGCACGAGTGGTTCGGCGCGCAGCGGCGCGAGTGGCCCGCCCGTTCGCGTGAGAGGAGCCAGCGCCGGCGGAACGCCGAGTGACTCCCGAGGAGCCGGCGCCGCGAGCGGAGCGCCGAGTCGAGTGCGAGGCGCCAGCGCGAACGAGCAACGCGCCGCGCGCGTTCGCCGTGAGCGTGCCGGCGGAGGGCGCCGCGACGTAGAGCAGGACGCTCCCGTCGGCGCGCGAGAGCGCGGTCACCCCCAGCCGCCGCGCCGGTTCGGTGCCCGTCGCGGGCGGCGGGCTGACGTACTGGGGGGTCGCCAGCGACACGAACGCCACGGGTTTGACGAGGAACGCATCGCTGCCGTTGGCGGGCGCCGCGGACGGCGTGTCGCCGGGTGGCGTGTTGCCGTCCCCGTAGACGAGGTTGTCGGCGGTCGAGGTGAAGACGAGCGTATCGCCGTCAGCCGCGAAGGAGGGCGAGAGCGCGCCGAAACCGGCGGGGAGCGTCCCGTACTGGTCTTCTTCCTGCAGGTTGACCTTGTGCGGTTGTTCGCTGGCCCCGCCGGCGTAGCCGTGGGTCACCCGCACGAGCGTGCCGTTGTGGAGGTCGATGTCGAACAGCTCCGGCATCCCGGGTTCGGGCGCCGGCGCGTCCTCGAACTGGGGAAAGCCCAGCGGAAACTGCGTGCGCGTGGTGCTGAACGCGACCTGGGCACCGTCGGAGGAGATTTCAAAGTCGGCGATCGGCGCGGCGTAGGCGAGCTTTTCGGGCCCGATCTCGGTCAGCGGAGTAAGCGCCTGATCGCGGGTGAGGCCGGGGTGCATGTCGGCCAAGAACAGATCGCTCGGCTGCCCGGCGCCGCCCCTGCCGAAATCGAGGCCCTCGGCGAGCAGCCGCTCCTCGGAGAGGAACGCCACCGTGTACCCGTCGGCGGAGAGCCGCGGGATGAAGTCGCCGATGCCCCGGCTCTCACCCCAGATCCCGGTGGTGGTGCTCTCGCCCTGTTCCACGACGAACGGCCCTTGGCAGGGGTCCGAGGAGGAGGGCGTAGTCGGCAGCGCGGCCTCACCGGAGGCCGCGCAAAGCGGGTTGCCCGGGTCCGATCCGCCGGTCACCCGCTCGGTCTGGGTTTCCGAGCCGGGAGCGATCCGCCGCCAGAGCGGTTCTGTGTATTTCGGTTCGAAGGTTTCGGCGGGCAGCGTGGCCGCCTGCTCACCGATGTCCTCGCCCATCCACGCCACGGTCGAGCCGTCGGCGCTGATCGAGGCTCCGGGCCATTCGCCCGTTTCCTGGACGGAGGGGAACGCGAGCCGTTCTCCTGGGTAGACGGCGCCGAGCTGCCCGTTGCCCACGACCGGTTCGGCGGCCCCCGCGCCGGCCGATTCGCCGCAGTTGAAGTAACAGCGGCTAACGAGCACGGTCTTGTTGCTTTCGATGTAGCGCACGGCGACCTGATCGGCGGGTGTGTGCGGCTGCGGCGTTTTTCCCCGCTGGCGTTCTTCCGCTTCGAGCTTGGGGTAGAGGACGAGGTCGGAGACCGCGGTCGTGACGAACGCCACCTCGCTGCCGTCGGCGCTGATCGCCGAGCGAGGGGCCGCGCTTGCGCCCAGCGTCGTACCCGCGTCGTGATATTCCAGCGGTTCGGGGGAGCCGTCCGCCGCCGAGGCGACCGTGAACGCCCCCGCCTGCGCCGGGCTCGCGGCCATGTTGCGCACGTAGACGTTGACCGCTTCCTGGTGTGGGGCTGCGTCGGGGCTGCCGTCGGTGATCGCCGGGAGGCTCTTGCCTTCGTTGGTGGTGAAGCTCAGGTACTGCCCGTTTGCGTTGATCGAGGGCAGCTCGGCATCGCCGCCGGCCACCTGTTCCAGCGTGCCCGTGAGGAGGTTGCGCCGCCACACACCGGTGACCCCCGCCACCGCGCCGTCGAAGGCGACGTACACACCGTCGCCGGAGACCACGGCGTCGTGGGCGTATTCCGCCTGCTGCGGTTCACCCCCGCCGAGCGTACCCGCCGAGACCAGCGAGATCGGCCCGAAGACATCCGCCCGAGCCCACGTCGGCGTGAGCGTGACCGCGAGGCACACCAGCGCCGCGGCGAGCGCCACCGACGCCGCCCGACACACGCGCCAGCCGCTCGTCAGGGGCCAGGTCATCGCACGCTCACCCACCGACTCACGACGCCCTGGTTGCCGATCCGGTCGCGTACGTGCACGACCACGCGGTAGACGCCGGCGTGGCTGTAGCGGTGGGAGAGACTCGTGCGCCCGTGAGCGAGCGCGCCATCGCCAAAGCTGACGCTGACGTACCGCTTGGCGACGCCCGAGTAGGGGTCGCGCACGCGCACGCGCACCACCCCGCCCTGGGCCGGGGCGATCCTCACGGTGGGGGGCACTCCGTCGATCAGCAGCGTCGCAGGGGCCGTCAGCGTGGACTGGCCGTCGCCGTCGGTGGCGAGCACCTGCAGACGATGCCTACCAGAGCTCAGACCACGGGGGTCGATGTGCGCCGCGAGGACGCCGGCTGGCGTGGACTGCACGCGACCGTCGAGCACGACGTGGTAGCCCAGCGGCCCGACGGCGCTCGGGGCGGGCTGCCAGGAGACGAGCGCCTGAGCGGGCTTCACCCACCCCTTCGGCGCCGTCAGCACAAACGTGGTGGGCGGCGCCGTCGCCTGCGCCGCGACGATCGCGGCGTCGCCCAACTGCCCCTGGCGGAAAGCGATCAGGCCATCGCCGAGTCCCGAGCGGCCGACCGCGAGTTCTGCGACTTCCCCGCCGGCGCCGCCGCTCACCAGCGCCGTCTGCACGGCCCTGCTCGGAAAGTCCTCGCGCACCGCCACCGCGGGATGGCCCTGGGCTTCGGCGCTCGGCCACGCCGAGACCCCTCCGCCTTCGGGATTCATGACGCTCACGGCAAACGGTTCGCCGCCGGCGAACGGAGGGCCCAGCGAGAGCGCGCCGGACAGCCCGCGGTCGTTGCCTTCGATCACGCGCGGGGTCCCGTTGCTGTCGTAGAGCAGGCGCAGGCTCTGCTGTTCGTCGATGTCGATGCTCGGCGGCCCGACGCTCGCGCCCTTCCCTCCGGCGACCGCCTGATCGACCACGCTCGCGCCGCGAAACTCGGTGCCGCTGACCGATTCGCCGTCGGGCAGGACGTTCAGGAAGATGCGCGGCCCCGGCAGCGGCGAGGACGGGCCAGCGGCCTGGCGGTAGGCCACCTCGGCCTGCCCGAGCCGCGAGAGGGCGAGCGCCGGCGCGTCGGCGTCGTCGCTGAGCGGGGCGCCGTTATAGGTTGTGGCCGTGACGGGCAGCACGTAGTCGAGGGAGGTGCCGAAGATGCGCCTGGCCCAGATCCGCGCGACGCCTTCGATTTCGGGCTCCTGCCAGACGACCACGCCATTGCCGGTCGGGCCGATCGCGATCTGGGGCGCGTTGGCCTGGGTGGGCGGGCGCATGCCGACCGCGGGGTCGCGGTTGATCGCGCCCAGCCCCGACCAGCGCTGGCCGTCGAAGTGCGCGACGCGGACCTGCTCGTCCACGTCGCCGGGTCGCAGTGGCGTCACGCCGACTTTGTTGGTCTCGACAACCCGGTAGACGACGTCGGCCTGGCCGGTCGAGCTGACGGCCAGGGCGGGGCTCGTGCCGGTCCCTTCTTCGATGTTGCGGTCCACGATCATCGCCTGGCCGAAGTGTTCGCTGCCCGGGCCGAGCACTGCGCCGAGCAGCTCGTAGATCGGCTTGCCGGTGACCGGGCTCGTCGCGAACGGCGTGGCCCACACGACGATCAACTCACCGCCGGCGGCCGCGCCGATGCGTGGCCAGCTGGCCGCAAAGGGCGCTTCGCAGTGTTCTGCGGTCGCGGAGGACTGCTCCGAGGTGCTCGGCAGGCAACGATCGACGCGGATCGGCGCCAGCCAGTGTCCTTCGACATAGCGCGAGACGAACACGTGCGCGACGCCTTCGACGGTCTTGAGGTAGACGACTCCGCCGCTGCCGTCTTCGGCCATCGCCACGCCGCCGAAGCCGGCGATCGCCTCGCTGGGACCGTCGATCGTCGTAGCCGGCAGGATCACCGCGCGCGCACAGGTGGGGAGGGCGAGCGCCAGGGCCGTGCAGAGTGCGGCGAGCGTCGTCCTCGACCAGCCGCGCATCACGAGCTCGATTTGTTGAGGGCCCCGGGCGTCTGGTCGTAGGCGCAGCGGAAGTTCTGCGGTTCGCCGACCGGCTCAGAGCCGGCGAAGCCGCCCTTGTTGCCGTTGTCGTAGACGGTCACGTACTGCAGCGATTCCGGCAGCGGGTTGGCCGGCAGCGGGACCGGGTTGGGCTGGCCCTGGCGGGGGTTGCCGGTCGCGCCTTCGCTGACGCCCTCGAAGCCGGCGGCCGCGGAGCCGGCTTCGGTCGTGACGAGCGTCGAGGACATTTCGCGTTCGTCTTTGAGGCCGCGGCTCGGGTCCAGGTTGATGGTCGCGGTCAGCGGCGAGTCGTGGATCGTGGACTCGAGCTTGATGCGTTCGACCGCGCCGAGCAGTTCGGAGGCCGAGGGCAGCCAGCCGCCTTCTTCCTCGCACTTGCGGCTCGCCCAGGTGAAGTTGTTCTTGCCGAGCTCCGCGTTGGTGAGCGGGAAGGGCGCCGATTCGATGCACCACGTCCCGAGGGCGACGGTGTTCGGCGGGCAGGTCGGCGTGAGCGCGTCGGCGGTCTTGCCGTCGAGCCGCTTGGCTTCCCTGGCGCTGCCGACGGTGGGGATCGCCGCGGCCGGGAACTTGCCGTCGCGGCCCAGCACCAGCAGGGCGCCGGCGTGGGGCTTGGAGCTGATCGGGTGTCCGGCGAGCGCCGCGCCCACGGCGTGGCGGGCGGCGTCGGCGAGCCCCGTCGTGGAGAACACCAGCGCGATCAGGGCGACGACCATCGCCGGCGAGGGCAGGCGCCGCGATGGGCGCACTCTCCGTCGCGGCGGGCGCACTCTCATCCGGCCTGCTTGGGGTCGCGCGTGGTGAAGCGCGGGGGCGCGGCGCGGCGCACGTCGCGCAGCTCCTCGAGCGTCACCTCCCGCACGGTGGAGAGCACCGCCTCCAGCGCAACGCCCGAAAGCGTCTCCTGCTCGAGCAGCGCGGTGGCGGTCTCCTCGACCGTGGACCAGTTGCGGTCGAGCACCACCGCGGCGCGCGCCTCGGCGTCGCCGACGAGCCGCTCGACCTCGTCGTCGATCACGTTCAGCGTCTCGGGCCCGACCGAGCCGAGGTCCTGCAGCGAGGCGCCGAGGAACACCTCGCCGCCCTTCTCGCCGATCGTCACGAGGCCGAGCGCCTTGGACATCCCGAAGGAGGTGACCATCGAGCGCGCGAGCGTGGTGGCGGCGTGGAGGTCGTCGTTGACGGAGGTCGAGTGGTGCCCGAAGGCAATCCGCTCGCCCGCGAGGCCCGCGGCGATCGAGATCAGCTGGCGGTGCAGGTCGGGCTCGCTCATGATCGTCTGGTCGCGGTCGGTGAGCATGTGCGCGGAGGTGCCAAGCTGCCGGCCGCGTGCGACGATCGAGAGCTTGCGCGTGGAGGTGGTCTGGCCGAGCGCGTCGGTGACGACGGCGTGCGCGGACTCGTGAATCGCGATCAGCCAGCGCTCCTCGGGGGTCAGGATGTGGCGCTTGGCGGGGCCGGCGACGACGCGGTCGATCGCCTCCTCGAGCGTCGCCTGGTCGATCTCCACGCGGCCGTCGCGCACGGACAGGAGCGCCGCCTCGTTGATCACGTTGGCGAGCTCGGCGCCGCTGAAGCCGGGGGTCTGGCGCGCGACCTCCTCCAGCGAGGCGTCGGGCGTGAGCGGGCGCTTGTCGCCGTGCAGGCGCAGGATCTCCAGGCGCCCGTGCACGTCGGGGACGTCGATCACCACCTGCCGGTCGAAGCGGCCGGGGCGCAGCAGCGCGGGGTCGAGGATGTCGGGCCGGTTGGTGGCGCCCATCACCACAAGGCCCCCGTCCCCGGCGAAGCCGTCCATCTCGACGAGGATCTGGTTGAGCGTCTGCTCGCGCTCGTCGTTGCCCTGCCCGATGCCCGCGCCGCGCTTGCGCCCGGCGGCGTCGAGCTCGTCGATGAAGATGATCGCGGGCGCGGCTTTGCGGGCCTTGCGGAAAAGGTCGCGTACGCGCGCCGCGCCGACGCCGACGAGCGACTCGACGAAGTCCGAGCCCGACAGCGAGAAGAAGGCGGCGTCGGCTTCGCCGGCGACGGCCTTGGCGAGCAGCGTCTTGCCGGTGCCGGGCGGCCCCACCAGCAGCACCCCCTTGGGCGCAGCCGCGCCGACGCTCAGGTACTTGCCCGGTTCGGCGAGGTAGTCGCGGATCTCGCGCAGCTCGGCGACCGCCTCGCCCGCGCCGGCGACGTCGCCGAAGGTGATCCGGTCGGAGGTGCCCTTGCCCTTGCGTTTGCCTTTGCCGGCGAACTGCGAGAAGCCCGCGATGCCGCCGGCGGCGCCTTCGGTGCCAAGGCGCATGAACAGCGAGAACAGGCACACCAGCAGCAGGATCGGGATCAGGAACTGGACGACGATCGCCTTCGTGCCCTTGCCCGACTGCTGGTCGACCGTCACGGCGGCGCGGGAGGCGATCAGTTCGTGCACCAGCTGCTGGGTCAGGGCGCCGGAGGCGGGGTAGGCGGACCACAACCGCCGCGTCGTTCCGGCTCCGGGCGGATCCACCAACACGGTGGAGACGCGAATCCGCTTCTTGCCCTTGACGGTGACCGGCGTACGCACGGTCCGCGGTATGAGCGGGGGCACGACGCCGAGCGGCGAGAGGGGGGGAGCCGCAGCGGTCGTGAGGAGCTCGAAGCGGTTGTCGTGGTCGAGCTGCACCACGACCGCGAGCTGATGGCGCTTGGCGAGCGTCTGTACCGTGTTGATCGGCACCTCCGTGCCCGAGCTGCTTGGCTTGATGTCCCCGAGCAGCGTGGCGAACGCGATCGCCAGGCCGATCGAGGCGAGCAGCAGAAACAGCGCGATCGGGTCACGGAAGGCCACGCGGCGGGCGCTCTGCGCGAACGCGCCGAGGGTCGCGAACACAGGGTTGCGACGCGTGGCCAGTCCCGAGCGCACCGCTGGACGGGGTGGGCGAGTATCCGATCCACGGCCGTTGACACGCCCGTTCCCGGGCGCGGGGGGCGAGCCGGGCGAGGGCTCGGGAGAGCTGTGGGGACTGGGCTGGTCGGACATGGCTGGTCGCCTCGGCCGGCCTTGGCCGTGGTGAGGGTTCCGTGTGGTGGCGTGCGAACGCCGAGGGCATGAGACTTGCAGCAGGCGAGGAGAAAGGGAAGGCCCCTTCACAAAAACGAAACATGGCTAGGGTCGTTCACCAGATTGCTCCGCTTCGTTCACCCGATTGCTCCGCTTCGTTCACCAGATTTTCTCCACTTGGCCACCACCTGTTCACGTGCGCCGAGGACGGTCAGCCGAGACTGTGGGCCCGTCGAGGGAGGCGCTCCGCGCCGCCCGCGCTGCCTGACGCACAAGCGTCTGGGTGAACGTCGCGACGTTCACACCAACTCACCGCCACGCCCCAACGCAAAGGAGTCAATGTGCGCGCCCACCGCACCCTCGTTCTCTCGCTGATCCTCGCCCTGGTCCTCGCCGTGCCGGCAGCAGCCGCCACCAAGCGCCTGATCATCGGCGGATCGACCTCCGTGCTGCCCCTCGCCCAGAAACTCGCCGCCGCCTACCACCACCAGTTCCCACGGATCCCCGAACCGAAGGTCCAGGGCGGCCAGTCCGATATCGGCATCGCCGGCGCGGCCAGCGGGCGCTTCGACATCGGCGACTCCTCCCGCGACTCGCTGACCACCGACCCCCACGGACTCGTCTTCACCAAGATCGCACGGGACGGCATCTGCGTGATCACCAACGCCAAGAACTCGGTCGCCAACTTCTCCCAGACGACGATCCAGGGGATCTTCAGCGGGTCGATCCGCGACTGGAGCGAAGTCCCGGGCGCGACGGTGTCAGGGCCGATCGACCTGTTCGACCGTGACGGCGCGTCCGGCACACAGGACGCCTTCCAGAACATCTTCATGGGCCTCGACCTGAGGATCTCCCCCAGCGCCAGCGCGGAGGCCTCCAACGGCCTGGAGCAGAACGCGGTCTCCGCACAGCCCAACGCGATCGGCTTCGTCTCCTTCGCCTACACAGCGGGCGTCCACGCGGCCGAGTACCAGGGCGTCCCCTGCAACCTGCGCAATGCCAAGACCGGGCAGTACGGCGGGGTGCGCAACTTCTGGATGGTGACCAAGGGCGAACCGAAAGGCGAAGCGAAGAAGTTCATCGGCTGGGTGACAAGTGGCAACAAGACCACCAAACAGATCATCGGCTCCAGCTGGATCGCGATCCACTAGCGCCCGCCCGCGCCGCGCGGCGCACCTCAGGGACGCTGCCCGTGACCGGCACGCCGAGCGCATCCTCGGCGTGCTGGCCTTGGGTGTGTTGGCGCTGATTGCGCTGATGCTGGTCACGGTGCTCGTGAATGCGTGGCCTTCGTTCTCGGCCAACGGCCTGAGCTGGTTCGGGTCGGGCGGCGACGTCGTCACGCAGTTCCGTGCAATGCAGTCCGGCACGCCGCTGCCCGGCCACTCGCTGCTGTACTTCCGCGCGTGGCCGCTGATATGGGGGGCGTTGCTGACAACGGTCTTCTCCGTCGCGATCGCACTGGTGGTCTCGACGCTGGCGGCGATCTTCCTGACCGAGTTCGCGCCGACGCCGGTGCGGCGCGTCCTGGAGCCGGTCGTGCGGCTGCTCGCCGGCGTGCCGTCGGTGATCTACGGGCTGATCGGGATCCTGCTGCTCGCGCCGTGGATCGACGAACACCTGATCGGCAACGCGCGGCGGCGGTCGGTCGAGTACGTGGTGCAGCTCAGCGGCGCCGACCTGATGACCGCGACGCTGATCCTGACGGTGATGATCCTGCCGATCATGATCGCGCTCACCGCCGGCGCGCTGGCCGCCGTACCGACCTCCTGGCGCGAGGGCTCGGCCGCACTCGGCGTCAACCGGTGGCGCTCGATCTGGCGGGTTTCGCTGCGCGCCGCCCGGCCCGCGATCGCCGCCGCCGCGGTGCTCGGGACGGCGCGCGCGCTCGGCGAGGCGATAATGCTCGCGATGGTCTCCGGCGGACGGCCG
>JBOGYA010000054.1:0-12785 GCA_050696515.1 Solirubrobacteraceae bacterium | reverse complement strand
GCCGAGTACCGCGAGCGGATCGGCGCCCCCGACCCGGCGGCCGCGCAGGTGTACGTCACGGTGCGTACCGCCCCCGACCCCGCCGACACCCTCGTCAACCTTCGCGCCCCCCTTGTCGTGTGGGAGCGCCGCGGCCACCAGGTGCTCAACGCCGCACCCGGCTCGGAGCTGCGCGTGCCGCTCTTCGCGGCGCGGGCGGACGGGGGCGCCTCGCCCGCCGGGGTTCGGCAGGTGGATGCTGCATAATCCCGCTCCATGCTGATACTTACGCGCCGCGCCGGTGAGCGCGTCGTGATCGGTGAGGACGTGCTCGTCACCGTCATGGAGGTCAGCGGACAGACCGTCCGCCTTGGGATCGCCGCGCCCCAAGGGCTGCCCATCTACCGCGAGGAGATCTGGCTTGCCGTCAAGGAGGAGAACCGCGCCGCGGCCGACGCCGCCGCTGACGCTCTGCCCGGGGAGCCGGTGTAACAAGCTACGCCTCCACGCGCAGTCCATCTCCACCTGTGGTCGGGGCCGAGGCTTATGTGACCCACACGACGTCGCCGATCTGCAACATCGGGTACACCGCCGCCGCCGTTTCGACCGGCAGCTCCACGCAGCCGTCGGACTGGGGGGTCCCGTAGGAGCCGCGCACGAAGCCGTGCACCGCGTCGCCGCCGTTGAAGTAGTTCACCCACGGCACCCCCGGGTCTTTGTATTTGCTGCCGTCGGGGTTGGTGCCGCTCATCGTCGTGGCTACATAACGGGCGAAGATCGGGAAGATCCCCTGCGCGGTTTCCGCGCCCGCCACCCCCGTATTCGTGGGGCTTGAGAGCGCCACCTCCTCGCCGCGGTGCACCTCCAGGGTCTCGGGGATCGACTCGGTGACCGACACCCACGTGTACGGGTGCGGGTTGCGGTGGTAGAGGGACTCGACGATGATTAGCTTCGCCCACGTCGCCGCGTTCGGTTCGCCCGTCGGTTCGAGGTCGTGGTCGGACTGGAAGACCTCGAGCGCGCTTTTCGTCGTCTCGTCCAACTGGCCGGGTTCGACCGGCGGGGCGTCCGCGGGGTCCGGGGCGAGCCTGCCGTGAGGCGGACGGAAGGCGTGCACCGCCGCTTCCCCGCGCGTCTCCGTGCCCGCGGGGATGTGCACGCGGTAGCGCGGGTGCAGCTTCGCCCCCAGGTAGCCCAGGCGCGCGAGCGCCTGCTGCAGGCCGGTGATCGGTGGGCACGCCACGTGCAGGGTGTGCACGTGCCGGCGCCCCAAGGGCGCGTGGCCCGTGGCGAACGTGTGCGCCCACACCGTCAACGTGTACGTCGAGCACGGGGCGAGCGTCGCGGCCGGCGTGAAAACCTCCGCGTCGCCCACCGTGCTCCACGCCCCCGCCACCGCGGGGCGCAGGATCGGACGTGGCGAGCTCGCCGCCGCCGGCGCCGAGAGGATCACGCTCAGCGGCTCGGTCCCGTTGGCAATCGTCTGCCCGGGCAGACGCACCAGGCGCGTGGGGGTCAGCGGCGGCGCTGGTGCCGAGGCTCCCGCGGAGCCTGAGCCCAGCAGGCTGCCCACGCTGTGATGGCGCGCCAGCAGCGCCCCGACAGCCACCGCCACCACCACCGCGGCCATCAGCAGCACCCCCGTCGGGATCGTCCGTGCGCGCCGCGGGTGGGTGGGCTTCCAATCCGTCGCGTCGCCCGCCGCGAGGCGGCCGTGGCTGCGGCCCCAGAAGCGTCGACCTGCGACTCGCCCACGATCAGGACGCGCGCCCATAGGAGCACAGGCTAACGCATCTTCCGGGCGCATCCGGGAAGTGTTCTGTCACTTCGGCCCCGACCTGGAGCGTCACAACCGGAAGCTCCCCGTCGCTCCATCGCATACCCTGTATCTGTGGCTACGCGACCCGTCTCGATCCTCCTCACGGCCGCGCTCGCACTGGCTGCGGCGCCGCCCGCCGCACTCGCGCGGTCGAAGAACGCGGACGCCACGCGGACCTACATCCAGGCGAACTACGCGCTCGTGCGTGCGGCCCGTGCCAACCTTGCCACTGGCGAAGCGGCTCTCAAAAGCCTCGTGCGCCAGCTCACCGGCCAGTGCCCCCTCGCGGCCGCCGCATCGCCGGAGAACCACGACTCCGAACAGCTCAGCAACGAGGTCGCGGGCGCGATGACGGTCGTCGCCTACCGCCCCGACGCCGCCGCGATCGCCGCCTTCGCCCGCGCGGTCGGGGGCTTGCGCTGGAGCAATCGCGCGCTGACGCACATCGTCAGGACCTACGCCGCCCAGCTCGAGGGGCTGGCTACGCTCGCGACGCCCGAAGTGTGCGGCGATGTCAAAGCGTGGGTCGCCGGCGGCTTCCAGACGCTCCCCGCGAGCACCGTGCAGTTCGACCAGCGCTACTACGCTGTTGACATCGAAGCCGAAGAGGTTCCTCTGCGGCTGCTCGCGCCCTACGAGAGCGCCCGCTCGGCGTCGCTGCTGCACCGCACCAAGCAGCTCGAAGCTCCCCTTGCCGAAGCCGAAGCCAACGCCGTCGCGGACTACACCCAGATCCTCGACGCGCTCGATCTGCAGCCCTGACGGCTACCGGCACGTCGATCGTCCTGGAGCCGCCGGCCGCCGGCCGCCGGTGGTCCGGTCAAGACGAACGGCCAACGGCGAAATCATCAGCAGCGCACCGGCGCCACTGACGCGCACGGAGCGGCGGGGCGTCAACGATCGGCCGCCTCGGCGATCAGTCGTTCCCAATCGTCGCGCAGCGGCTTGGCTCCCAGCTCGGTAATCGCGAGTGCGACTACCCGTTCAAGGCCGACGACGCCTGTGGGCAGGTGGACCTTGCCGAACCACCGCTCGCCAATGTGGATGTCGCTGCCTACGTGCATGTGCGGCCAGGTGATCGGGCTGTCGCCCTGCGGATGCCAGTGGTAGGAGACCAGCTCGCGGCCCTCATGCTCGATTGCGTAGAAGTAGCCGACGATCCCAACGCGCCAGCCGTCCGCATCCTCTCGAACTTCGTAGTGCTCGCCAACGCTGAGGTGGAGCGGATGCGGAGCGCGCAGCTTCGCGATGTCAGAGAGTTCGAGCTGATGCGGCGGGGCGGCGGCGTGATAGGCGCTGACGACGACATGTTCATTCGTCACGCACGTCAAAAGCCGCGCCGTTCGGCCGCGGTAATGCTCGACGGCTTCGGCGGGTGTCCTACTTCCGGGCGGCATTGGGCGGGAGCATCATCGCGAGGCGCGTTACGGCGGGGCTGTCGTCTATGTCGATCTCACCCGCGCGCAGGCGCCGCTCGAACTCCTCGCCGCTCATGCCCAGGTACTTGCGTGCCTGTTCATCGACTCGCTGAGCCCATTCCTCGGGGTTCAGCTCACGGATTTGGTTGTCAGTTCGGATAGCCATTGGGAAGCTCCTTGGTAGAAGTCGGCCGCGCGGACCGGCTCCTCGACATCCATAGTAGGGAGCGCGCGGGTGCTTCGTCTTTTAAGCTAGACAATCCCCACCAGACCCCCGACTTCAGGAGCGACCATGAGCGACTCTTCCACCGAGGGAATCAAGACCGTGCTGCATCCCGTGTCCGACCTGGCGGCGGCCAAGGCGGTGTACACCGCCCTGCTCGGCGCACCGCCGCAGGCCGACTCGTCCTACTACGTCGGCTTCGAGGCCGCCGGCCAGCAGATCGGGCTGGTGCCGGGCGGTGGGCCGCAGGGCATGACCTCACCGGTTGCCTTCTGGCACGTGCCGGACATCGAGGCGAAGCTGGCCGAGGTGACCGCCGCGGGCGCCACTTTGAAGGAACCCGCGCACGACGTCGGCGGCGGCCGACTGGTGGCCACCGTCACCGACCCCGACGGCAACGTTCTGGGGCTGCTTCAGGACCCATGAGCACGGCCACGAGCACGGCCACTCGGTCGCCCGCGCCGCACGGTGCCGACACCCACGATCTGATCCGCGTGCACGGCGCGCGCGTCAACAACCTCAAGGACGTGAGCGTCGAGCTCCCGAAGCGCCGGCTGACGGTGTTCACCGGCGTCTCGGGCTCGGGCAAGAGCTCGCTGGTGTTCGGCACGATCGCCGCGGAGTCGCAGCGGCTGATCAACGAGACCTACAGCGCCTTCGTGCAGGGCTTCATGCCGACGCTGGCGCGGCCCGAGGTCGACGTGCTCGAAGGGCTGACCACGGCGATCATCGTCGACCAGGAGCGGATGGGCGCCGACGCGCGCTCCACGGTCGGCACCGCCACGGATGCCAACGCGATGCTGCGCATCCTCTTCAGCCGGCTCGGGAAGCCGCACATCGGCTCGCCCCAGGCGTTCTCGTTCAACGTCGCCTCGATCTCCGGCGCCGGCGCGGTCACCTTCGAGCGCGGCGGCCGCACGACGAAAGCGAAGCGAAGCTTCAGCATCCTCGGCGGCATGTGCCCGCGCTGTGAGGGCCGGGGCGCGGTGAACGACATCGACCTCGCGCAGCTCTACGACGACAGCAAGTCGCTGCACGAGGGTGCGCTCACGATCCCTGGCTACAGCATGGACGGCTGGTACGGCCGGATCTTCACCGGCTGCGGCTTCTTCGATCCGGACAAGCCGATCAAGAAGTTCTCAAAGATTGAGCTCGGAGACCTGCTCCATAAGGAGCCGACCAAGATCAAGGTCGACGGCATCAACCTGACCTACGAGGGCCTGATCCCGAGGATCCAGAAGTCGATGCTCTCCAAGGACCTCGACGCGCTGCAGCCGCACGTCCGGGCCTTCGTGGAGCGGGCGGTGACCTTCACCACCTGTCCTGACTGCGACGGCACCCGGCTCAGCGCGGAGGCCCGGTCGTCGAAGATCGAGGGGATCAACATCGCCGACGCCTGCGCGATGCAGATCAGCGACCTCGCTGGGTGGGTGAGCGACCTGCGCGAGCCGTCCGTCGCGCCGCTCCTGCAGGCGCTGGGCGAGACCCTCGACTCGTTCGTGGACATCGGGCTCGGCTACCTCTCGCTCGACCGGCCATCGGGCACGCTCTCGGGCGGCGAGGCGCAGCGCACCAAGATGATCCGCCATCTCGGGTCGTCGCTGACCGACGTCACCTACGTCTTCGACGAGCCCACGATCGGCCTGCACCCACACGACATCGAACGCATGAACGACCTGCTGCTGCAGCTGCGCGACAAGGGCAACACCGTGCTCGTCGTCGAGCACAAGCCGGAGGCGATCGCGATCGCCGACCACGTCGTCGACCTCGGCCCGCGCGCCGGCACCGAGGGCGGCGAGGTGGTGTTCGAGGGAACCGTCGAGGGACTGCGGTGCAGCGACACCATCACGGGCCGCCACCTCGATGACCGGGCGGCCCTCAAGGGGGCGCTCCGGACCTCCTCGGAGTCCCTGGAGGTGCGCGGGGCCAGCACTCACAACCTGCGGGACGTCGACGTCGACATCCCGCTCGGCGTGCTCGTGGTCATCACCGGGGTGGCGGGCTCGGGCAAGAGCTCGCTGATCCACGGCTCGGTCTCCGGCCGGGACGGCGTGGTGAGCATCGACCAGACCGCGATCCGCGGCTCGCGACGGAGCAACCCGGCGACGTACACCGGACTGCTCGACCCGATCCGCAAGGCGTTCGCGAAGGCAGGCGGCGTGAAGCCGGCCCTGTTCAGCGCCAACTCCGAGGGCGCCTGCCCCAACTGCAACGGCGCCGGCGTCATCTACACCGACCTGGCGATGATGGCCGGCGTCGCCGCTCCCTGCGAGGTGTGCGAGGGGAAGCGGTTCCAGGCCGAGGTGCTGGAGTACAAGCTCGGGGGCAAGGACATCAGCGAGGTCCTTGCTCTGCCGGTCGCCGCGGCTCTGGAGTTCTTCGGCTCCGGGGAGGCAAAGGTGCCGGCGGCCCACAAGATCCTCGAGCGGCTCGCCGACGTCGGGCTCGGCTACCTCAGCCTCGGCCAGCCGCTCCCCACGCTCTCCGGCGGCGAGCGGCAGCGGCTCAAGCTGGCCACCCACCTGGGGGAGAGAGGCGGCGTCTACGTTCTCGACGAGCCGACCACCGGCCTGCACCTCGCTGACGTCGAGCGGCTACTCGGCCTGCTCGACCGGCTCGTGGACTCCGGCAAGTCGGTCATCGTCATCGCGCACCACCAGGCGGTGATGGCGCACGCCGACTGGATCATCGACCTCGGCCCCGGCGCCGGCCACGACGGCGGCCGGATCGTCTTCGAGGGTCCACCCGCCGATCTCGTCGCCGGGCGGGCGGGAACCCGATCTCTCACCGGCGAGCACCTCGCGGCCTACGTCGGCGCCTGACCGAGGCAGCGATGTGTTCGGCGTGGTGCTCTACGCGCTCGGCGGCCGCGTGCCGCTGTGGCTATAGGCGAGGGCCGCGGTACGGTCGACGCAGCCCTTCATCTCGATGATCTTCCCGTCGCGGACCGTCACGACCATATAAGCGATCCCCTGATCCAACGGGCGGTCCACCTGCGCCGGCTGCTCGGGACGGAACGCCACGATCACGCGCGGGCCGTCTTGGATCGTCTCCTCGATCCTGCCTCGCAAACGACCGGGCAGGTTGCGTCCAATCACGTTGAGAATCGCGGTGCGGTTCCCGCAGAGCTGCCCATCCTCTACTCCATGCCACTTTGCGTCGGGTGCCAGCGTGTGCTCAAGGACCGTGAGGTTCCCTTGGGCCATCGCCTCCCAGGCGCGGCGCAGCAGCTCAACCTCGTGGGTCTCGTTCATTGCGCTCATTGTTGCTCACCTCTCCGTCGTCGTGGTGCATGTGGGCGTGAAGTAATGCACCGCCAGGGAGGCGGTCGAGGGTAGGCCGCATAGGGGAGCGGTCAACGTCAACCGGGCATGTAGGAGAAGCTACTCCCCGCGGTGCCGGCGTTCAAGGCCAGAGCGAACAAGTTGGGATCGGTCCGGGGCGAAGACCTCGCATTCATGGCCGCCTCGACCCCGCCGACGAAAGAACCGACCAAAGAACCCCCCGCGAAAGAACCTTCACCCTACACAGCGCCGCTGTGACCGTGACGAAGAACGTCGTCCTGCACAGCTGAGCGGGCTGCGAACGCGCCGCCGCTCCTCGGCTCAGTACCCGTACCCGCTGCTGCTGCCACCGCCGCTGCCGCCACCGCTTTCCGCGGGCGCCGCCGGCGTGCTGCTCGTGCTCGGCGTGCTGCCGCCGGAGCCGCTCGTGCTCGATGCGCTGCTGGCAGAGCCGGTCGTGACGACACTCCAGGTGCCCACGTCTTTGATGCCCTGTCCCTTGGTTTCGCCGGGCTGCTGGTCTTGGACGAACGTGTAGAGCGGGGTGCCCTGGTATGTGGCCTGCGTGGTCCCATCGGGGCGCTTGACTGTGCCGAGCGTAACCCCTTCGCCGCTGGGCGTGCTACCGGACGCCACCGTGAGCGGGTGCCAGATACCGACGCACGCGGAGCTCGTGCAGATGAACTTGCCGCCCTGCTCGCCGCTGAGGTGATACAGCGTCATCCCCTGGCTATTGACCAGGATCGTGCCGAGCGCCGGGTTGGAGGCTGTCTTGACGACGGTGCTCGACGCGCTGGTGCTCGTATGCGCGGCGGGCTGTGCGCTCGCAGCCGAGCTGGTCGTGTTGCTGCTCGAACTGCTGCCGCACGCGGCAAGCAGGAGCGAGATGGCAACGGCTGGGATGGATAGCTTCAGTAGATGACGCATTCGTTCACTCCTAGATGGCGAGTCGGGCACCGCGCTGGCGCGTAGGGTTCCTGCTGTATCAAGTAAGACTCCGCCCGTGGCCGTTCCTTCCGGCGCGTCCTGGGGATAGCGACGCGCCGGGTTCGGTTGACCCGCGGGAAGGTTGGCGGCGTAGCGGTATCTATAGGTAGAGGACAGCCACGCACCCGAGCACCCCCGACATATGGAGGAACCATGAAGCGAACCCACGTTTTCTTGACAGTCGCGTTGGCAGGCGCGGCGAGCGCCGCGACGGTCGCCAGCGCACAGACGAGCCTGCCGGCCGCGCACTCCAGCCGCGCTGCCACAGTGCAGCTGCGCCGCACTAGCCTCGGCAGCATCCTCGTCAACAGCTCGGGCCGCACGCTGTACGAGTTCACGAAGGATCACGCCAAGAAGAACAGCTGCGCGGGGATCAGCGGGTGCTCAGCGGTATGGCCTTCGCTGAAGGCGAGCGGTAGGCCGACGGCCGGCTCGGGCGTCAAGGCAACGCTTTTGTCCACGACCAGCGGCAATCAGGTCACCTATGCCGGTCACCCGCTCTACACCTACAGTGGCGACAGCGGTCCAGGGAAGACCTCCTACGTTGGCGTAAGGCAGTTCGGTGGCACGTGGTACGCGATCAACGCCTCCGGAGGCATGGTCAAGTAGCGCTGGCGCTGAGAACCCGGCGCCTGTGTGCTCAGGCGCCGGGCAGCGCGCTCCGGTCGACGTCGTCGCCACCGTGCTCGATGTCGTCGGCGTGGCCGGTCAGCCTTCGTGCAGCAGGTTGAGCGTGTTTTCACCGTCGTCGACGAGCATCGGATCGCCGCGATGGCGGCGTCCGGCTGCGCCGGCGCGAGCACGGCTAAACTCGGGAGTCCTTCGCGCCGGAGTAGCTCAGTTGGTTAGAGCAGTGGAGTCATAATCCAAAGGTCGCAGGTTCGAGTCCTGCCTCCGGTACTGGCTGGATCGTGGCGGTCGCCACCCCGCGGCGCTCTCACTGGTCGGCATAATCCGAGTCATGGCGTTCGGATGGGACGACGCGCGGTGCTCGGCGGTGGATGCTAGGGATCTGCGCTCGCGCCTGACCGAGCTGTTGGGGTTCGCGGTCGCGCCAGCATCGGAATTGGTCGTCCGCGCCGAGTCGCCGCGCGAGGGATACGTCGAGCAGGCCGTCAGCTTCGCGGGAGACGAGGGCGCCGTGCCGGGGCTCCTGCTGAGACCGGAGCATCCGTGTGGCGCAGGCATCGTGGTCCATCACCAGCACCACGGACAGTGGCACCTTGGCAAGTCGGAGGTCGCCGGGCTCTGCGGCGACCGCTGGCAGGCGTTCGGGCCGGAGCTTGCCCGGCGAGGGGTGACGGTCATCGCCTATGACGCTGTGGGGTTTGAGGACCGCAGGCCCAGGGGTCCTGGTCGCGATCCCCGATCGTCGGATGCTGACGACTACTTCACGACGATGTGCTACCGGCTCGTGCGGGGGCGCCCACTGATGTCCACTGTCTTGGTGGACGCCGCGGCCGCGCATTCGGCCTTGGCCGCGTTGGCGGATGTCGACGGGCGGCGCGTCGGAGCGCTGGGGCATTCGATGGGCGGCGCGAGCGTTCTCCTCCACGCCGCGCTTGACACGCGGGTTGCGTTCGCCGCCGCCAGCGGTTCAGCCTGCACCTACCGTGAGCGGATGGCGCGCGGGACCGGCATCGATTGCTCGCAAGCAATACCCGGACTACTGGAGCTGGGGGACTTGGACGACATCGCTCCGCTGGTCGCCCCGCGTCCGTTGCTGTTGTGCTCAGCCGAGGACGACAAGTACTCGGCCGATGCTCCGCGCATCGCTGCCGCGGCCGAACACGCCTACCGCGACGCCGGGGCGCCTGGCGCGCTTCGGCACAGTCGCGCGCATGGTGGACACGCGCTCGATGCGGAGCGCTTCGGTGCCATCGTCGACTGGGTCACGGCGAATATGGGCGAGGGTCCGACCGCGACTTCCCGCTGACTCGAGGTCGCGCCGGAATGCCTCGGCGCGCTAGTGCTCGTCATCGATTGGAGAGCAGTGGCTCATGGCCGCTATTCTTGACTTATGGCGGTAGATGTAAAGAAATCGAAGGATGAGGTTGGCCGCGTCGTGGGCCGCTCGCGGGTCTCCGGCAAGCATCAGATCACGATCCCGATCGGCGCGTTCAACGAGGCTGGGTTGCGCGAGGGGGATGTCGTGCAGGTCAAGGCCCAGGGACGCGGGCGGGTCTTGATCGCGCGCATGGATGACTTTGTTGATGAGTACGCGGGCTGTCTGAGCACGGGCGGTGAGCTTGGCCGAGCAGTCCGCGGACTGCGCCGAGAGTGGGACTGATCCTGCTCGACTCAACGGTCATCGTCGGCTTCCTGGATGCCGACGATGCGCTGCACGAAGTCACCGTCGCCAGGTTCAAGGAGGTCGCGGGCAGTCATCCCCTGGTTGCCTCGGTCATCAGCTACGCGGAGGTCATGACCGGCGTCTCGCTTGGGCACCACCCTCAAGCGAGCGTGGAGGGTTTCTTCGATGTCATGGTCAGGGATCTTCTGCCGGTCGACAGGCCCGTCGCGGCGCGCGCAGCGACGCTGCGAGGCAAGCGCCGGTCGCTGTCGATGCCCGATGCGCTGATCCTTGCCACGGCGGATCTCCAGCCAAATGTCGAAACGGTGCTCTGCGCTGATAGCGACTGGGCGAAGGTCAAGGAGCTCAGCTGCGAGGTGGAGCTGTTGACAGTCGCGGCTATGGGCGAGACTACGGGGTGAGATGAGAGTCGGCGTGGCACGATGAGCGAGGGGGCCAGGCAGGGGATGGGAACCCACCCACCCCGCAAACCCCACGCGCGCGAGCTGTTCGCGCCGTTGGGGCGCCAATACGATCGCGTCGCGACGCTGCTCAGCTTCGGCCAGGACCCCCGCTGGCGCAGGGCGATGGTCGCGGCGATCGATGCGGAGCCGCAGGACCGCGTGCTGGACGTGGCGACTGGCACCGGGCTGGTGGCGCAGGAGCTCGTGCGCCGCTACGGGTGCACGGTGGTCGGCCTCGATCAGAGCCCGGAGATGCTCGCTGGCGCGCGGGCGCGACTGGCGTGCGATCCGGCGCTGGCGGCGCGGGTGACGCTGATCGAGGGCGAGGCTGAGCGCCTGCCGTTCGCCGACGGGGAGCTCGACCACCTTACGTTCACCTACCTGCTGCGCTACGTCGAGGACCCCGGCGCGACGTTGGCGGAGCTCGCGCGGGTGGTGCGCCCGGGGGGCCGGATCGCAATGCTCGAGTTCGGGGTGCCCCCCAACCCCCTGTGGCGCGCCGCGTGGCGGCTCTACACGCACGTGGGGCTGCCCGCGCTCGGGCGTCTCTTCTCGCGCGAGTGGGCCGCGACGGGGTCGTTCCTGGCGCACAGCATCCCTGACTTCTACGTGCGCTACCCGTTGGAGCAGATCGTGGAGCTGTGGCGCGCCGCCGGGATCGAGCATGTGCAGGTCCGCCGGATGAGCCTCGGCGGCGGGGTCGTCATGTGGGGCGAGCTGGGCCGGGGGCGGCCCGCTCGTCCGTGATCGAGCGGCGGCTCTAGCCGGAAGTTTTGAGGTCTTGAGCGGATGGGAACTCACCCGCTCCGCAAACTCCACGCGCGCGAGCTGTTCGCGCCGTTGGGGCGCGACTACGACCGCGTCGCGATGCTGCCGAGCTTCGGTCAGGATCCCCGCTGGCGCACGGCGATGGTCGCGGCGATCGATGCGGAGTCTTTTGGCGAGGCTGCGCTCCGCGCGGAGCTACGCTGCCGTAGCGGGGGAGACCCTGTTCTGGCAGGCTTCTTCGTACAGCGGCTCGGGCGCCATGTCCAGGCCATCCTCGGGCCAGACGATCGTGCCGAGGTCAATGGAGACTTTGGCGAAGCGTTTGGGGTCGCGCAGCGGCTCGAAGACGCCCTGCCACTCATCGTCGCCGAACGCGATGTCGCCGACGGTGCCGTCCTTGAAGGTGAGACGCAGCGCATGGTCGCCGATGACCTCCACGCCGGTGACGGGGACGAGCTTGCCTGGAAAGTCGCTGTCCATGGCTTTGAGTCTAGTGAAGGGGATCGATCGAGGTCAAGGGCTTTCCCTTTACGGCGAGATCCCAATCGGCGTTCAGTTCCTCGGCGCGGAGTTCGGCCCAGACTTGGACAAGGCGCAGCTGCCGTCTCGGGAGCGCGCCGGCGATGAGCTCGCCCGCCAGGTCGAGCGAGGCTTCGTACTCGCCGTAGTAGGCATGGAAGTGGGGACGGCTGTGATGGCTCTCGCGCCAGTGCATGGCAATCGTGATCCCGAAGAAATAGCTGATGCGGGGCATGGCGGTGTCCTGTCGCGCGGGCGGGTCGTGGGGCCTTTTCCTACTCCGACCGCCCCCGCCGAACGGGACACCCCACCTCGCGCCCCGGCATCGGACGCTCCGGCCCAAGTGCCAGAATGGCGCAATGACGAGGATCGGGCTCCGCCGGCCCACAAACCCGGGGCAAGGGGGTGGGCGGTGACGGCCTCCGCGCCGCTGGAGCGCCCCGCGTTCTACGCCTTGCGCCCGGGAGGGTGGCGCGACCTCGTGACGGTGTTGCACCCGCCGTATACCGCTTGGAACTTGGCCAATGTCGCGATCGGGGCGGCGGTCGCGCCGCACATGTACGCCGGCCGCCTGGCAGCGACGCTCGGCGCGTTCCTGCTCGGCGTCGGCGTGTGCGCGCACGCGCTGGACGAGCTGAACGGCCGCCCGCTCGGCACGCGCTTATCGACCCGCGCGCTGTGGGCGATGGCGGGGCTCTCGCTGGCAGGCGCGGTGGCGATCGGGGTCGTGGGGGCAATCACGATCTCGGCGACGCTGGTCCCGTTCGTGGCCGCGGGTACGTTCATCGTGCTCGCGTACAACCTCGAGTGGTTCGGCGGGCGCTTCCATACCGCGTTCTGGCTGGCGGCCTCGTGGGGCGCGTTCCCCGCGCTGACGGGGTACTGGGTCAACGCGCTGGAACTGCGCGCGCCGGCGGCGCTCGCGGCGGTCGCCTGCTTCATGCTGACCCTCGCGCAGCGGCGCCTCAGCACTCCCGCGCGCGAGCTGCGGCGGCGCACCGTGGCGCTCAGCGGCGAGCAACGCCTCGCGG